>NZ_JBRBUA010000038.1:0-14501 GCF_052826345.1 Brevirhabdus sp.
GCGCTTCGCGAAAGGCTTTCGCGGTCACGCCGCCGACGGGCGGCGGGGGCTTGGACCGGAGACTGCAAGGAGATGATGGCGCGGTTGACGGGGCTCGAACCCGCGACCCCCGGCGTGACAGGCCGGTACTCTAACCAACTGAGCTACAACCGCCCATCGCGCTTGAAATCGTCCGGTCGGGCAGCGGTGGCGCGGTTGACGGGGCTCGAACCCGCGACCCCCGGCGTGACAGGCCGGTACTCTAACCAACTGAGCTACAACCGCTCACTGCCCGCCCGAGGCGATGCCCCAAGCGTGAGACGTGTCTTATGGCCCCGGCCCGGTGCCGTCAAGCGCCGCTGCCGGAAAATGCGAGGAAATAATCGCGCCGCGCCCTTGTACCTTCCGGGATGGGCCGAGGCCCGAAATGTCGCCGGAAATACCGTCCGTAATGCCGCTGGCCATAGCGGGCGATCACGGGCATCTTCGGGGTGCGGAATGTCGAAGGAACAGCGCCGATGGACAAGCGGCCCGAGCGCGCGCGGCGAAACTGGGCCGCCGCCCTGATCGCCGGGCTCGTGCTGGCGGTCATGGCGGCTGCCGGCGCGGCACTGATCCTCGGCGTGGTGCGGCTGGTGCTGCGCCTGGCGGGTGGTGGGTGATGAGAGGCTCGAACTCCCGACAACCTCGGTGTAAACGAGGTGCTCTACCAACTGAGCTAATCACCCTACGCGCCGGGTCTTATCGCAATCCGCCGCCGCCCCGCAAGACAGGAAATTGTCGCGGCGCCGGGCAGGCCCGATGTACGAAACGGACGTCTCGCAATGTCGAGCTCGCAATGTCGGGATGGTGGTACCGGGGGATGGTTTCGAACCAACTGCCTCGTGGACCACAACCACGCGCTCTAACCGATTGAGCTACCCCGGCAACAGGGTCGTCTTAGAATCTGTCCTTGCGGAGGTCAACGCAAATTTTGGCCGTGAATCGGTTCGAATCCGATTTCCCTTTGCAGGGACCACGCCGCTCGGCTGGTGGCGCGGCTGAAGGTACCGCCGCCGACCAGATGCCGCCCCACAGCGCGGCCCCACAGCACGGCCCCGGGGCGCGCGATGAGCGGGACCGCGTTTGGCGCCGCTTGCCCTGGCGTGCGCTTCGCGGTAGGCGATTGCCCCGAAGGGAGACGTCACATGGGCATCAATTCCGAAAGCGACACCGGCGCCGATCTGCGTATCGGACCGACCACATTGGGTATGGTGCGCTTGTACATCGAGGCGGACGGCGTCGACCTGCCGCTGGATTTCGACCCCGACGAGGCGGTCGAGATCGCCGAAGAGCTGAAGGCCGCCGCCGAGCAGGCCCGCGCGATGGGGGCGAAATCCGCACGCAGGCCCAAGGGGAAGGGCTGACCGCCCAGCCCACGGCCTTCAGACCGCGAAAGCCCCACCGGGATCGCGCAGCGCGTGCAGCCGTACCGCCGCATGGCGCGCGAACTTCCGCATCACCACCTTGCGCCGTGCCGCCGACAGCGGCGTCTCATCGGGCATGCGCACGATCTCCGCATCATAGGCGTCGGCCAGAATCAGCCCCGTTTCCGGCGGCAGAAGATCGGTCGGAAAGCCCTCGTCCACCGCCCAGAAATAGCGATCGCACCAGTGCAGGTAGCCCTGCCATTTGCGGTCGCTGGTGAAATCGGCACGGCTCGATTTGCACTCCACGATCCAGATCTCGCCCTTCGGCCCCACCGCCATGACATCGACCCTGAGACCGCGCTCGGGCACGAATTCCTCGATCGGGGCGAAATCATGGGTGCGCAGGTGGCGACAGACCCCCCGGGCGAGTATCTGCCCCGGCGCCAGAACATCCAGCGGGTCCGGGACGATTGCGGCATGTCCGGCGTTTTGTGGCATGACCCTTCCATTGAACATAAAGAGAACGGAAGTCAAGCCGGCACGGGGCACGGCGCAGCAGAGGATCGCGCCGGTGCCCCTTGTCGGCGGGGGGCGGAACACTTACCTTCAGGCCTGTGACGGGTGCTGTCCTTCTCGTGCCGGGGCCTAATTCCAGTGGCCTTAAGCAACTCCGAGGGAGCTGGCTCTGGCAGGATCCTGGTCCTGTTATCTGGCGCCCACCTGTAATCACAGGTCCTCGGGAATTTGCAGTCCTGACGGTTGCGTACGGGCCCGTCACATCCCCCCGATCTCAGGCGATGATGCGGCCACGCCCCGCGCCGCGCCGTGGAACCTCAAGGCAGACACGAAAAAAGCCGCCGGGGATGCGGCGGCCTTCCTGTGCGGACGCCGATGGCGATGCGGCGGCGCGCTCAGCGCCGGTAGGTCGTGGTATGCTCATCGCGCGGCGCGTAGATCGGGATGGCGGCGCGCGCGGGCAGCTGCCGACGGCCGGTCGCCGGGCGGCGTTCCACGCCGCGCAAGACCATGCCGATGGCGAAAAGCACCAGCGTGAACAGCAATCCGTTGAACGCGACCAGCGCCGCCAGGCCGACAAGCCCGTGCTCGGAGCTGGTGGCCAGCTGCCAGACACCGGCCAGATCGGCCGAGAGCATCACGCTCGCCACCCCGGCGGAGAGGGCGAAGCCCGTCGGCAACTGGCGAAAAAACAGGCGGAAGTGGCTGGTCATGGCAGGCTCCGTTTACAATTCTCTGGCGCACTGTAGCCACGCGGCGGGCCACCTGGACAGACAGATCTGGAATGGCGCCGAATTGCGCAAACTTCTGCCGAATATCCGACGGGCCGCTGCGCGAAGCCGCCTGCGGGGCCTCCGCCCGGCCGTGCAAGAGGAGCCGCGCAAGAGGGCCACGCGCGCGGTCAGAACATCTCGGGGCGCGCCTCTCTGGCCATGTGATCCAGCACGGCATTGACGAAGCGCGGCTCCCGGCCCTCGGGGAAAAATGCCTTGGCCACGTCGACATATTCGGTGATGACGACGCGCGGCGGCACGGCGGCCTCCGTCAGTTCGGCGCCCGCCGCGCGGAACAGGGCGCGCAGCGTCGGATCGATGCGCGCGATCGGCCATTTGGCGACCAGCGCGCGGTCGGTCATCTGGTCGATCCGTGCCTGCCGGGACACCGCGCCTTCCAGCACGCCGCGAAACAGGTCGATGTCGCCTTCCACCAGTTCCTCGTCGTCATAGACGGCGCCGAAGCGGTGATCTTCGAATTCCACCCGGATCTTATCTATGCTGGCGCCCGAATGTTCCATCTGGAACAGCGCCTGAACCGCGTAAAGACGCGCGGCGGAGCGCATCTTGCGGCGCTGGTTGCCCGATGTGTCAGTCATGGCCAAAGCGCCCTTTCGTTCCTGCGGGACCGATCCCCCCGCCCCCGGAGTCCGGCTCCGCCCCCGCGTCCCCGGCGTGCGCGACGCGAAAGGATCCGCCGCCGGGCCGGAACCCCACGCCGCCGTCGGGCTTGCCCCAACGCCGGGTCAGCGCGATCAGATGCAGCGCCGCCGCAGCCGCGCCGCCGCCCTTGTCCTGATCGGCGGGATCGGCGCGCACCTCGGCCTGGGCGCGGTTTTCCACGGTCAGGATCCCGTTGCCGATGCAGGCGCCTTCCAGCCCCAGCAGGGTCAGCGCCCGGCTGCTGTCGTTGCAGACCGTATCGTAATGCGTCGTCTCTCCCCGGATCACACAGCCCAGGGCGACGAAACCGTCGAAATTGGACTGACGGAACGCGATGCGGATCGCGGTGGGGATTTCCAGCGCGCCGGGCACCTCGACCAGATCATGCGTGGCGCCCGCGCGTTCCAGCGTGGCGCGCGCGCCCGCGATCAGGGACTGCGCGATGTCGTTGTAATAGGGCGCGACGACGATCAGCAGCCGCGCAGGTTTTTCCAGCTTCGGCAGATCGAGCGTGTGATGGGTTTCGGTTCCGGCCATGGCTCAACCCTCCTCGGGGATGGGGCGGGTGCCCGTGATCGACAGGCCGTAGGCTTCCAGCCCGACGACCCTGGGGATCGGCGAATTGCTCAGCAGGGTCAGCCGCGACAGGCCCAGGTTCGACAGGATCTGCGCCCCCAGCCCGTATTGGCGCAGTGTCTGCGGCGAGGCGACATCCTCCGACAGCAGCTTCATATGCGTCTCGCGCAGCAGGACCAGCACGCCGCGCCCCTCTTCGGCGATGGCCTGCATCGCGCGGGCGAATTCGCGCGCCCGGCCCGGCCCGCCCAGACCGGCCACATCGAGCAGCGGGTCGAGCGTGTGCATCCGTACCAGCACCGGCCCGTCGCCCGTCAGATCGCCCTTGCTCAGCGCGATATGTTCCGAGCCGTGGGTTTCATCGGTAAAGATGCGCATCGTCCAGTCGCCGCCGAATTCCGACGCGACCTGCTTTTCATCGGTCAGGCGCACCAGATTGTCGTGGCGGCGGCGATAGGCGATCAGATCGCTGATGGTGCCGATCTTCAGTGCGTGTTTCCGTGCAAAGCCCACCAGATCGGGAAGCCGCGACATGGTGCCGTCCTCGTTCATGATTTCGCAGATCACGCCCGAGGGGTTCAGCCCCGCCAGCCGCGACACATCCACGGCGGCCTCGGTATGGCCCGCGCGCACCAGCACGCCGCCGCCGCGCGCGCGCAGCGGAAAGACATGGCCCGGCGTGGCGATATCGGCGCCCGTCTTGGCCGGGTCGATCGCCACCGCGACGGTGCGCGCGCGGTCATGCGCCGAAATGCCGGTGGTCACCCCCTCGCGCGCCTCGATCGACAGGGTAAAGGCGGTCTCGTGGCGCGAGGAGTTCTGCGACGCCATCAGCGGCAGATCCAGCGCGTCGATACGCTCGCCCGTCAGCGCCAGGCAGATCAGCCCGCGCCCGTGCATCGCCATGAAGTTGATGACCTCGGGCGTGGCCATCTGCGCGGGGATCACCAGATCGCCCTCGTTCTCGCGGTCCTCGTGATCGACCAGGATGAACATGCGCCCCTGGCGCGCATCCTCGATGATCTCTTCGATGGGCGAGATTGCGTCGTGATAATCGGTCATCGGGCGGCCCAGTCCTGCAGACGGGCGACATAGCGGGCCAGCGTGTCGATTTCCAGATTGACGGCACGGCCCTCCGCCACGTCACCCCAGGTCGTGGCCTGTTTCGTGTGCGGGATGAAGTTGATGCCGAAATCCGGCCCGTCGACCTCATTGACCGTCAAGGACGTCCCGTTGAGCGCCACCGACCCCTTGGGCGCGATGAACCCGGCCAGCCGTTCGGGCGCGCGCAGCGTGACGCGGGTGCTGTCGCCTTCGTTCAGGATCGACATCACCTGCGCCAGACCGTCGACATGGCCCGACACGATATGCCCGCCCAGCTCGTCGCCCAGCCGCAGCGCGCGTTCCAGATTGACGCGGTGGCCCTCGCTCCAGCCACCCAGGTTGCTCTTGGAAACCGTCTCGGCGGAGATCTCGACATCGAACCAGCCGCCGATCCTGTCCTCCGCGCTGCCGCCGGGGCCGCCGGGGCTGCCGATCGAGCCCGATGTGCCGGTCTCGATCACCGTCAGGCACACGCCGTCGCAGGCGATGGAGGCGCCGATCTCGATACCGTCCACGTCGTAATGCGTGCCGATCCGCGCGCGTAGGTCGCCGCGATGCTCCAGCTCCAGCACGCGGCCGATATCGGTGATGATCCCTGTGAACATGACAGTTTCCTTTCCCGGCCTCCCCTACCCCCGCCACCGCACAAGAGCAAGAGCCGCGCCCGGTGCGCACGCCGACCGCCCCCGGGTCTGCACGGCCCCCACCACGGCCCCACCACGGGCGCCACGCTGGCCGCCGCGCGCCGCACCCGACTGTCCGACGCCGATACCCCGACTTGCGCGAATTCATCATTGAACCGCCCATGTAAGGTCACATTCCTGCCGCGTCACCCCCGCAGATTGCACCCATTGTCAGATGCGCGGCATTCGCGCTTGGTTCGCCCGGTATTTCGGGCATAAGTTATGGTGTGTGTGATGTTGAAAGCCTTGGGTGTGGGCAAGACCTTTCTGTTCCTTCAAGGGCCGCACGGCCCCTTCTTCGATGCCCTGGGCTCGATGCTGCGTTCCGCCGGGGCGCAGGTCTGGCGCGTGGGCTTCAACCGGGGCGACGAAGCCTTCTGGTCCGACGGCCGCACCTATATCCCCTTCGTCGGCCATCAGTCGGAATGGCGCCGGGATATCTCCTCGATCCTGACCGACAAGGGCGTGACCGACATCGTGCTCTATGGCGATACGCGTTTCGTCCATGCGGAGGCGATCCGCGTGGCGCGGGACATGCAACTGCGCATCCATGTCTTCGAGGAAGGCTACCTGCGCCCCTACTGGTGCACCTATGAACGCGACGGGTCGAACGGCAATTCGAAGCTGATGGACAAATCCGTGCAACAGATGCGGGTGGAGCTCGAGGGGCTGGACCTGGACCTGCCCGACGCGCCCGCGCGCTGGGGCGACATGCGCCAGCACATGTTCTACGGCGCGATCTACCACGCCTTCGTTTTGCTGTGGAACCGCCGCTACCGCAATTTCCGTCCGCACCGCGCGCTGAGCGTCCGGGGCGAATTCAAGCTCTACGTGAAGCGCCTGTTCAGCACACCCGCCCGCGCGGGCCTGCGGTTCGCGCTGACACGCCGCATCAAGCGCGGCGGCTATCCCTTTCATCTCGCGCTGCTTCAGCTTGAACACGACAGCAGTTTCATCGAACACAGCCCCTTCGCCTCGATGGAGGAATTCCTGTCGATCGTGATCGAGGGGTTCGCCAAGGGGGCGCCGCCGCATCACCGGCTGATCTTCAAGGGGCACCCGCTGGAGGATGGCCGCACGCCGCTGCGCCAGCAGATCGCGGATCTGTCGCGCCGCTTCGGCGTCGAGGGGCGGGTGCATTACGTGCCCGGCGGCAAGCTGGCGACGCTGCTCAACCACGCGCGCACCGCCGTCACCGTCAATTCCACCGCGGCGCAACAGGCGCTGTGGCGCGGTCTGCCGCTCAAGGCCTTCGGCGCCGCCGTCTACGACAAGCCCGAATTCGTGTCCGAACAGCCATTGGCCGAATTCTTCGCCAACCCGGCCCGTCCCGACAGCCGCGCCTATCGCGATTATCGTCACTACCTGCTGGAAACCTCCCAGATCACCGGCGGATACTATTCGCAACGCGCCCGTCAGCAGCTGCTGCGCCAGGTCGCGGACATGATTCTCGCGAAAGACGATCCCTATGATGCACTTTCCAACGGGAACGCGGCACCACGGCAACAGTTGCGGCTTGTCAACTGAGTCGGCGGCAATCCGCTAGCTTTTTCACACACCCCTCTGTAACCTCACAAAAAAAGACCGAGGCAGAAATACAGATAGAGGGGCAGTTCCATGAAGATCATGGCTAGCCGAGGAATGCGCGCCGTCGCACTTCTTACACTTGTCGCATCGCTTGCCGCCTGTGGGCTGCCGCGTTCCGGCCCCAACAAGAAAGAGATCTTCGCCGGTTCCGTCCTGCGGCAGGGCGACGCCTTTGTGGTGTCGGTCAATCCGCGCGTGACCCGCGCCACCGCCGTGCAGCAGGCGCTGGGGTTTTCCAGCGCGTTCCGCAACGCGGGGCTGCTGGGTTCCGACGTCATCCGGCCGGGGGATTCCCTGGGGCTGACGGTCTATGAAAATGTCGACGACGGGCTGTTGTCGCGGGGCGGGCTGGCCGTGCTGGACGAGGTGCAGGTCGACGGCGCGGGCTTCATCTTCGTGCCCTACGCGGGGCGCATCCGCGCGGCGGGCAACACGCCCGAGGCGCTGCGCGGGGTCATCACCCGCAGCCTGGACAAGCAGACCCCCGACCCGCAGGTCGTGGTGCGCAGGCTGGCCGGCGACGGCGCGACGGTGGCCATCGTGGGCGGCGTGAACGGCCAGGGAGTCTATCCGATCGAGCGGCCCACGCGCACGCTTCTGTCGATGCTGGCCCGTGCGGGCGGCATCACGGGCGAGCCGGAAACCACGCAGATCACCGTGGTGCGCGGCGGGCAGACCGGCCGCGTGTGGCTTTCCGACCTCTATGCCAATCCGCGCCTCGATATCGCGCTGCGCAACAACGACAAGATCATCCTCAAGCAGGACGCGCGCGCCTTCACCGCGCTGGGTGCCACCGGCGCGCAGACCCGGATGAAATTCGCCTCCCCCACCGTTTCCGCGCTGGAGGCGATCGCCCAGGTCGGCGGGTTGTCGTCCAACCTGGCCGATCCCACCGGCGTCTTCGTGTTCCGCAACGAACCCGAAGCCATCGCCAACAACGTGCTGGGTCGGCGCGATCTGCAGGGCACGCAGCGCTTCGTCTATGTGCTGGACCTGACAGAGCCCAACGGCATGTTCGAGGCCCGCGACTTCGTGATCCGCGACGGCGATACCGTCTACGTCACCGAAGCGCCCTTCGTGCAGTGGACCAAGACGATCAGCGCCCTGACCGGCTCGCTTTCGCAGGCAAGCTCTCTGTCCAGCCTGTCCACGCTGGGCAAGTAGGGCCGAAGTGGCCCCGGCCACATCGCACACAGCCGCCGGCTCCTCCCCCCGGCGGCTGTTTGTGTATGCGGGCGGCATCCTGCGCAGCGCCCGCATCCGCCACATTCTGACCGACGCGGGCTACCGCCTCAGCCTGGGATGGCCCACGCGGCCCGACGATCTGGTCGGCGTCTGGGGGCATAGCCGCCACGCGGCGCGCGGCGAATGGGTGGCCGCACGCAGCGGCGCGGCGCTGGTCCGGCTGGAGGACGCGTTTCTGCGCTCGCTGCATCCCGGACGCGGCGGGGCGCCGCCGCTGGGGCTGGTCGTGGATCATTCGGGGATCTATTTCGACGCCTCGCGCCCCAGCGATCTGGAAACGCTGCTCAAGACCCATCCGTTCGACGACGCCGCGCTGCTGACCCGCGCGCATGACGGCATCGCGCGGATGCGCGCGGCGCATCTGTCGAAATACAGCGCCTGCGATCCCGATCTGGCGCCGCCCGCGCCCGGCTATGTGCTGGTGATCGACCAGACCCGCGGCGATGCCTCGATCCGGCTGGGCAATGCCACCCGCCACCATTTCGCCGAGGCGCTGTTCACCGCGCGCGAGGATCATCCCGACGCGCGCATCGTCATCAAGACGCACCCGGAAACGGTGGCGGGCCACCGCGCGGGCCATTTCGACGCGGGCGCGCTGGACGGGCGCACGACGCTGCTCGACGCGCCGGTGTCGCCCTGGGCGCTGCTGGACGGCGCCATCGCGGTCTATTGCGTGACCTCGCAGATGGGGTTCGAGGCGATCCTGGCCGGGCACCGCCCGCGCGTCTTCGGGCAGCCCTTCTATGCCGGCTGGGGCCTCAGCGACGATCTGACACCGCCGCCCCGGCGCGGCCGCGCCCTGACGCGCGCGCAGCTTTTCGCCGGGGCGATGCTGCTTTACCCCAGGTGGCACGATCAATACCGCGCGCGGCCGACGCCCGAGACGCCGCCGCGGTTCGAGGACGCCCTCGCTGCGATGGAGGCCGAGGCCCGCGCCTGGCGGCAGGACCGGCACGGCCATGTCGCCGCCGGAATGCGCCTGTGGAAACGCGCGCCGCTGCAACGGTTCTTCGGCGCCCACCGCCGCCTGCGCTTCGCCGAAGGCTCCGCCGCCCTGCGCCGCGCGGTACGTGAGCGGCGCGATCTGCTGGTCTGGGCGGGCAAGGCCGACGCCGCGCTGACCGACGCGGCCGAGGCCGAGGGCGTCCGGCTCTACCGCGTCGAGGACGGCTTCCTGCGCTCGCGCGGGTTGGGGGCGGATCTGATCCCGCCCCTGTCGCTGGTGCTGGACCCCGACGGCATCTACTACGACCCAAGCGGCGCAAGCGCGCTGGAAACCCTGATCGCGGCCCGCGCGACGCTCACCGATCAACAGCGCCGCCGCGCCCGCGGGCTGATCGAGGCGGTGCTGGCCGCGCGCCTGTCGAAGTACAACCTGATCGCCGGGGCCCCGCAGCTTGCGCCGGTCGCGCAAGGCGTGCGCCGCATCCTCGTGCCGGGCCAGGTGGAGGAGGACGCCTCCATCGTCGCGGGCAGCCCGCGGATACGCGACAACCTGTCCCTGCTGCGCCACGTGCGGCAGGCCAATCCCGACGCGCAGATCCTTTACAAGCCGCATCCCGACGTCGAGGCAGGGCTGCGGCAGGGCCGCATCGCGCGCGCGGCGCTCGAGGGGCTGGCCGATGCGGTGCTCGATCACGCCGATCCCGTCGCCCTGCTGGAACAGGTCGATGAGGTCTGGACGATGACCTCCCTTCTGGGTTTCGAGGCGCTGCTGAGGGGGCGCGCCGCGACATGCCTGGGGCTGCCCTTCTACGCGGGCTGGGGGCTGACCCGCGACATCTGCCGACCGCCCGCGCGCCGCCGCCGCCATGTCCCGCTGGAGGGGTTGGTGCACGCGGCGCTGATCGAATATCCGAGATATTTCGACCCGGTCACCGGCCGCCCCTGCCCGGTGGAAATCGCCGTCGCGCGTCTGGCGCATGGCGACATCCCGCACCCCGGCCCGTTCAACCGGATCACCGCCAAGGCACAAGGGGCGCTGGCGAGCCAGGCCTGGCTCTGGCGCTAGGGCCTGGCGCTAGGATCCTGGCGCTAGGACCCTGGCGAGGGGGACGCCCGCCAATGGGCCAGCGTGTCGTCGCCCACCACGCTCAGATCCACCAGGCGGAACCGCGGTGCCATTGCCAGCGCGTCCAGCCCCATCGAACCGACCGCGGGCCGTGCCTCCGCCCCCAGCGCCAGCCCCGCGCCAAAGGCATAAAGATCGTCGACCAGCCCCGCCCCCAGCAGCGAGGCCGCGAACATGCCGCCCCCTTCGCAGAACACACGGGTCAGACCCTCCTGCCCCAGACGGCGCATCAGCGCGCGCGCGTCGATCTGTCCCGCACCGTTCAGCGGCACCTCGAGGCAGCGCGCCCCGGCGTCCTGCCAGCGCTCGCGCGGCGCGCGCGGCGCGTCGGGGCCGTGGCACAGCCATACCGGAACCTGCGCCGCGCTGCGCATCAGGCGGCTGCCGGGCGGCAGATCCAACCCGCGCGACACCACGATCCGCACCGGCTGGCGCGCCACCGGCCAGCCCCGCACCGTCAGGTCGGGATCATCCGCCCGCGCCGTGCCGCCGCCCACCATCACCGCATCATGGCGCGCCCGCAGCGCATGCACCTTGCGCCGCGCCTGCGGGCCGGTGATCCAACGGCTTTCCCCGGAGGCGGTGGCGATGCGCCCGTCCATGGAATTCGCCAGTTTCAACGCCAGCGCGGGCCGACCCGAGGTGACGCGCATCAGGAACCCCTTCTGCGCCTCGCGGGCCTCGGCCTCCATCACGCCCAGATGAACCTCGGTCCCCGCCTCGCGCAGCCGCCGCACCCCGCCGCCGTTCACCCGCGGATCGGGATCGCCCACGGCGACGACCACCCGCGCCACGCCCGCGCGCAGCAACGCATCGGCGCAGGGCGGGGTCCGCCCGAAATGGGCGCAGGGTTCCAGGGTGACATAGGCCGTGGCGCCGCGCGCCGCCGTCCCCGCCTGCGCCAGCGCGACGGTTTCCGCATGGGGCCGACCGCCCGGCTGCGTCCAGCCGCGCCCGAGCACACGGCCGTCGCGCACGATGACACAGCCCACCGCCGGGTTCGGCCAGACCTGCCCCACCCCCCGCGCACCAAGGCGCAGCGCAAGGGTCATCCAGCGGTGATCTTCCCGCGTGGATGGAGTTTCGGGCACGGCCACGGATGAAGTCACGGGCGGCTCAGCCCGGTTCGGGCGGGCGCAGCTCCGACACGAAGTCCTCGAAATCGTCCGCGGCCTGGAAATTCTTGTAGACGCTGGCGAACCGCACATAGGCGACGGTGTCGATCCGGGCCAGCGCCTCCATCACGATCTCGCCGATCATCTTGGAATGGATATCGGTCTCGCCCATGCTTTCCAGCCTGCGCACGATGCCCGAGATCATCTGCTCCATCCGCTCCGGATCGACGGGGCGTTTTTGCAGCGCGATACGGATCGAGCGTTCCAGCTTGTCGCGGTCGAAATCCTCGCGCTTGCCGTTGGATTTGATCACCACCAGATCGCGCAATTGCACCCGCTCATAGGTTGTGAAGCGCCCCGTGCAGGCCGGGCAGAACCGGCGCCTGCGAATGGCGACATGGTCCTCGGCCGGGCGGCTGTCCTTCACCTGCGTGTCGACGTTTCCGCAAAAGGGGCACCGCATCCCGGTCTCCTTGATCTTGGGCTGTTCTTATCCACAGGCACTATAGGTCACCCGCGAGAGATTGGGTAGAGGTCAATTGCACCCACAAGATAAAGCGCGCAGCCCCAACGGAACCACGCCCCCCGTCGCCTTGTTGAGCCGGGGACGGCCCGCGACAGACCCGCCTTTTCCAAAACCGCGAGACCCGAACAACGAGGAGAGTTCAGATGAGCGCAAAGACATTGCTGATAACCGGGGCATCCTCGGGGATAGGGAGGGCCACGGCAAAGGCCGCCGCCGACGCGGGCTGGAACGTGGCGCTGTTCGCGCGTTCCGCGGACAAGCTCGACAAGATCGCGGCGGAGATCGGCGAGCGTGCCCTGGCCATCCCCGGCGACGCCACGCAGCTGGAAGAGCAGGAGAGCGCCGTGGCGCGGACGGTCGACCGGTTCGGCGGGCTGGATGCGGCCTTCGCCAACGCGGGCATGGGCTTGCAGACCCCCGGCACCATGCAGGGCGATCCCGAGGAATGGCGCCGCCTGATTGACCTCAACGTGATGGGCCTGCTCTACACCGCCCGCGCCGCGCTGCCCGCGCTCAAGAAGACGAAGGGCCATCTGGTGCTGACGGGCTCAGCCGCCGGACGCAGGCATATCGCGGGCTCGATCTATGGCGCCACGAAATGGTTCGTGCACGGCTACGCCGGGAACATGGCCGAGGAAATGCGCGAATGGGGTGGCCGCTGCACGGTGATCGCGCCGGGCATGGTGAACACCGCCTTTTTCGAGCAGGAGAAACCCGAAAAGCTGCAACCAGAAGACGTGGCCAACGCCGTCATGCACGCCCTGCTTGCCGATCCCCGCGCGGCGGTGCGCGAGATCTATCTGATGCCGCAAAATTGAGGGAAACGCCGGTGAGGCGCCCGCGCGGGCGGTCTCGGTGAGGGGCAACAGCCCTGCCCCGAGGCCCCGTAAAAGGGACTCAGCTCTATATGCCACGCGGGCGGGACCGAAATTTCCGCGACCTCCGAGCCCATTCGCCAGGCGCAGCCGCCGCCGCGACATTCAACGCGCAGGGGGCCGGGAACAGACCCTGGCGCGGCGCGGGCGAATCGACAGGCTTTGCCGGAACATGACCGGCGCCCCTGCGCGCGCCGCGAAGGCCTGATCCCCGGAGCGCGCGGGCGCAGGCGCGATGGCTCGGCACCCATTCCGGCTCAGTTCAGATGCGCCGCCACCTTTCTTTGATGCGGGGCGGATCGGTGCTCGAACAAATAGATCCCCTGCCAGGTGCCCAGAAGCATCCGGCCGCGGGCCACCGGAATCGACAGGCTGACGGGCATCATCGCGGCCTTGATATGGGCGGGCATGTCATCGGGGCCTTCGGCGACATGGCGCAGATAACCCATCGAGGGATCGTCGGCCCGGGGCACCAGACGCCGGAAAAACGCCGACAGGTCGCGCTGCACGTCGGGATCGGCGTTTTCCTGGATCAACAGCGAACAGGAGGTGTGGCGCACGAACAGCGTCAGCACCCCGTCCCGCGCACCGTCGCCCTGCCGCTCCAGCCAAAGGGCCACGTCGCGGGTAAATTCATAGAGCCCCGCCGCGCGGGAGTGGACGATGAATTCCGTCCGCACCGCGGGCGCGGCCTATTGAACCATACCGCCCTGCGGGCGGCTTTCGTCGGGCGAGATATTGGGCGTCATCGCCCAGAAGGCGGGCTTGGGCTGGATCTCGATCCGCCAGCCCTGCGCATCTTCCCAGAGCCTGTGGAAATCCACGCTCGACCAATCGACGGAAATCGCCCAATACCCGCCCGCCGCGTGTTTGCAAAAGGCAAGGCATCCCGGCATTCCGAGCCCCGTGCTTTGCAAGGTCGCCTCGGTAAAACGCACCTCGTCCTCGGGCTCCAGCGGTTCACCGGGGTCGACCTGACGCACCTCCTCGACCTGGCGAAAGGCGATCATCGGCCCGTTGGACTCGGGATCCTCCAGCGCGGGCAGAAGCGCCTCCGCCATCGCGATCAGATCGTCGTCGATATCATCGGGATTATTGATCAAGGAAAGACCTCAATTTACGGCTGCGGCTGGGATGCTTGAGCTTGCGCAGCGCCTTCGCCTCGATCTGGCGGATACGCTCGCGCGTGACGGAAAATTGCTGGCCGACTTCCTCCAGCGTGTGGTCGGTGTTCATGCCGATGCCGAAACGCATACGCAGCACGCGTTCCTCGCGCGGGGTCAGCGATGCGAGCACGCGCGTCACCGTTTCCTTGAGGTTCGACTGCACCGCGGCATCGACCGGGATCACGGCATTCTTGTCCTCGATGAAATCGCCGA
>NZ_JBRBUA010000039.1:0-7158 GCF_052826345.1 Brevirhabdus sp.
CGACGTGTCGCTTCTCGGCGCGCATCTTGTCCAGGACGTGCGCGACATGGCGATCCAGCGGGCGGAGAAGTCGACCAGCGGCAACCTGAAATCCATCGTCCTGGAAAACGGCGACGCCCGGCTCGTCACAATCCTGCGCGAGCAGGACATCATGGCTTATGCGCGTTTGACCAGCGGCGATGCCGATTTCATCGCCACGTCCGTCAACGGGCGAAACGAGATGATGTTCCTTGCCGAACGGGCGGACGGTCGGCGTCTGGAGCGGCTGGAAAGCGATCTCTTGCTGGACGAGGCGACCGATTTCTCGTTCGGGTCGCCGTCCGACACGGTGACGGGTCTTTCCCGTTTCAACGGTCGCGAGATCTGGGTTGTCGCGGACGGTCACGTCCTGGGGCCTTTCACGCCGTCGGGCGGCAGCGTGACATTGCCGCTTGCCGTGTCTTCCGGATACGTCGGGACCTGGTCTCCGCCGGTCGCGACCACATTGCCGCCGCCGCGCGACATCGGCCCGAACGTGGTGCTGAAACGCCGCGCACGGCTTCATTCCGCTCATATCTCCGTTATCGACACAACCAGCCTGGCGGTCATGGACCGGGGCGCGTTGCGCGATATCCCGCTACGGCGCACGGGCCTGACGGCCGATGTGCCGGAGCTGCAGCAGGGTGTCACCGACACGATCACGGTGCGGGGGCTTGCCGGCTTCGGGATGGAGCCGAAACTGACGATTTCGCAGATCCGCCCCGGCCGGCTGACCGTGCGGTCGGTGACGCTGGAATACGCGCTGTAGGCTGGTCGCATGATCAAGGGGAACGCTTATGGAACTGGCAATTGCGGCCATTGCGAAAGCGGGTAGCGCGCTCGGCTTGAGCGGCGCGGGCGCTGCGGCCGGCGGCGCGGCCGGCGCTGCGGGCGCGGCCGGCGGGTTCGGCTCGACGGCGCTCACCATCCTGCAGGGTGGCGCCACCGCGCTGTCGGTCCTCGGCCAATTGGGCGCGAGCGCATCCGCCGCGCGGCAGTCGGAAACGGCGGCGCTGCAGGCGGACCTGCAGGCGGGTCAGGAAAAGGTGCAGGGCACCCAGCAGCAAACCCGAATGAAACAGGAGTTGATGCGCATCCTGGGCGAAAACCAGGTGGCGACGGCCGCGGCCGGCATCGACATCACGGCCGGCATCGGCCAGCAAGCCAACGACGCCGCGAAGCGTCGCGCCGCAAGCGAACTGTCGATCAGTCGCCAGAACACCGACCTGCAGTCGGCCCTTTATCGCGTGCGGGCAAGCGGCTTGCGCGCGAAGGCGCGCGGCGAGCGGGCCGGGGGGCTGCTCGGCGCGATCGGGACGGGCGTCGGGTACGGCATCGACATCGCGGCGAGGGGCTGAGCATGGCAAACCGTCAATCCCGCGATCCCGGCCGATATGCCGAATTCGACGCCCGCGCCCGCGTCGATGGCGTGCCGGATTTTGCCGTCGACACCGGCGCGGGCGCGCGGGCGCTCGCCAATGTCGCCGGGTCCCTGTCCTCGCGGCTCAAGGCGCTCGCCGACCAGGCGGCGGCGCGCGAGGGTGCGCTTGCCGGTCTCTCCGCCGGGCAGCGCGGCGCGGCCGGCTACCTGCAGGCGCGCGCAGCGGAGACCATTGCGGAAGAGCGACGCGGTCCGCCCGATCGCGCGCAGGTCAACGCGCCGCCGGCCGTACGCGACGCCATCGTCGCGGCGGCGCAAAGGCATGGCGTCGATCCTGGCGCGATGCTGACGATCGCGGGGATCGAAAGTTCGTTCAATCCGAAGGCGAAGAACCCGAAAAGTTCCGCGGGCGGGGTGTTTCAGTTCATCGACGAGACGGCAGCGGCCTACGGGCTCAAGGACCGGTACGACCCGGTGCAGGCGGCCGACGCGGCGGCGCGGCTGGCGCGCGACAATACGGCCGCCCTGCGCAAGGTGCTGGGGCGCGACCCGACGGCCGGCGAGCTTTACCTGGCGCATCAGCAGGGCGCGGGCGGCGCGTCCAAGCTGCTCGCCAGCCCGAATGCGCGGGCGGTCGACGTGCTGGGCCGCGACAAGGTGCTGCTCAACGGCGGCACCGAAACCATGCTGGCGCGCGACTTCGCCAACGAGTGGATTTCGAAGGCGAACGGCGGCGGCAAGGTGTCGACGCGCTCCGGCCTGCCGCAATTGTCCGACGAACCGCTGCAGCTGCGCCGCGATGGCACAATTCGCGGCGAAGCCTTCGACACGGCGGCAACCCGCGCGTACGGCTGGCGTGTCGAGCAGGGGCTGTCCACCGATCTTTCCAACGCCTATGAGGAGTTGAAGGACGATCCCGCCGCCTTTTCCGCAAGGCTGGGCGAGATCCGCGATTACTACCTTCAGGACGATGCGCTCGCGGACCCGGAAGCGCGCGAGACCTTTGAGCGGGCATTCGCAGGGCGGGCGCGCGGCTACGCGCTCAATGTCGCGAGCCGGCAGGAAGCCCGGCTAAAGGCCGAGGAAGCGGCGGCTGTCGCCGAAGGGCTTGATGCCCGCGCCGTCGATATCGAGCGACAGGCGCATGCGCTTGGCGCCAATCCGGAAGGCGACGCAATCCTTGCCGACCAGCTGGCGCGGTCAAGCCGTGCGGTCGATGCGGCAGTGGAAGCCGGCACGCTGTCGCCCGCGCAGGGCGCGGCGCAGAAATCGCGGATGGCCGAAACGGCGGCGCGCGCCCGTGTTCAAGGCGTTTTCGACAATCTCGCCTCGCCCGGCGAGAAGGAGCAATTCGCGCTGTCGCTGCTGGAGGACTGGCAATCCGGCGAGGGGCCTCTTGCGAAACTGCCCTTCGCCACCGTCAAGGCGCTGTCGCAAACGCTGTACCGCGACGCCCGCGCCGAGGCGAATGCCAGCGACGGCGCTGCCCGTGTCGAAAAGGCACGGATCAGGAGCTTGCTCGACGACGACGTGGCGTCCATCGAGGCGACGGGAAAGCCGCTGGATCTCGCCGAGGCCGGAGCCGACCTCGAAACCGTCCAGGCCGCGCTGACGCCGGTGGAATACGAGGCCTGGCAGGAGCGGCGGGACCTGGCGGGGCAGGTGTTCGAAGCCGTGAGCGGAATGGAAACGCTGTCGACGGGCGATATCGAGGCGCGACTTTCCAGCCTTGCGCCGGTTGCGGGGGAGGCCGGTTTCGCGAATGGCGAACGTGTCCTTGCCGCCGCGGAGAAGCGGGCGCGCGAGATTGGCCGTCTGCGCGAGCGCGATCCGGCGCTTGCCGTCGAGCAGGCGTTCCCGGGTGTGGCGGAAATCGCCGCCGAGGCGACGCCCGACGATCCGGACAGCCTGTTGGCCGTTGTCGACGCCAGACTTGGTGCGCAGGCGGCTCTTGAAATCCCGGAAATGGCGCGCCAGCCATTGACGCTGGCCGAGGCGTCCGATCTTGCGCGTTCTGTTGTCCGTGCGGGCGATGCGCGCGCGCAGTCACAAGCAATGCAGGATCTGGTCGGTCAGGTGCAGGGCGCCTACGGGCGTCATTCCGACGCCGTTCTGCGGCAGGTTCTGGAGGTGCAGGGCATCGATCGCCGGATGGCGGAGTATGGTGCGGGTCTGTTTTCGCGGATGAGCCGGGGTGATGTTCCGACAGCGGCGGACCGCCGCCAAGGCTCCACGCTTGCGGAAACCGCCGCCGCCGAGCGTGCGTCGACCTCGCCGCCCGATGCATTCGTCTTTCCGCCCTATCGCGCAATGCAACTTCTTCTCGACGAGCCCGCGCTGGCGCGTCAGTTCGATGAGAAATACGGCGCGGGCGCCGCCGAACGGGTTCTTTCCCAGCGGCGCGAGGACCCGTATCGCCGGAGGGTCGAGGGCGGGGTGGAATTCACCGACGAGACCGGCGAAGGGTTCATTCCCGATGAGTAACATTTTCGATCAGTTCGACGACGAAGAAGAAGACGTTCTCCGCGAGGCGCCCCCGCCGGGGCTTGCCGAGCGTTTCAGGCTGAATTTCGAGGCAGGATATCGGTCGAACACGATCCTTGGCGCTGTCGAGGACGCGAGCACGGAAACCAGGCGGCGCGACCGTCAGAAGTTCGACGAGCAAGTCGCCGCCTTCCCCGAGTGGTCCGGGTTCATGGAAGGCGCGGCCGCGCTTGGCGGGCAGGTCGCCGGCACGGCCGCCAGCGTCGAAAACTTTCTGCCCGTCGGTCTCGGCGGAAGGATTATCGCGACGGGCAAAACCGGGTTGACCGGTCTCTGGGCGCGGGTGTTTGCCGGCGCGGTGGACGGCGCGGCAGTCAACGCGGTGACGGATACGGCAATCCAGGGGATCGAGCAGGGCGCGGGTTTTCGTGAGGGGTTCGATCCTGTCCAGCTTCTCGCGGGAACGGCACTCGGCGGCGTGATCGGCGGCGCCGGTGGCGCGGTGGCGCGGGGCGTGGATGTTGTCGGCGAACGCCGTGCGGCCCGCGTGGCGGCGGAAGGGGAAACTGCAAATCCGTTCGACCGGTTCGACGAGCCGGCGGACGCCGTCGCGGAGACTGTCCCGGCGAAAGGCCAGCCCGACACATCGACGCAACCGGAGACGCCGGCGGATGTTACTTCCGCTACGGGCGCCGGCGCTGCAACGCCGCCCGCGACTGCAGCGTCGTCGACTGAAACGGTCTCGCCGCGCTTGCCGGAACGGGTTTCGGACGCCGCCGCCGCGCGATCCGCCGATGCAGATGCGACAATGCAGGTCGCCATCGAAAGGCCGGCCACGTCGCAGGCGCTGGGTGAGGCTCTGTCCGACCAGGCGACGATGGCCCGGCTTGACGATACGCCTGTGCGCTCGGCACAGGCGGCAGGTGAGCGCGTCGCGACGCAAGAAGCGCCCGCGCCTGCGCGACCCGACACCCTGCCGCGCACGGCCGGACAGGAATTCCTTGGCATCGAGCCCGCGCGCGCCTCGATGTTCGTGAGCAAGGGCACGCGGCGCCGTTCCTTTGGCGGGTCGTCCGGCGATCCGTCAGCCGGTCCGGTCGCTCGCGTGCGCGAAACCGCCGAGGAGCTTGCACGGCAGCTGGGCGTGGCGTCCACCCGTCAAGGCCGGATGACGAACCCTCGCGCGCTCGGGCTTTTCTACACCCGCTCCGGGGCGGTCCGCGTGCGATCTCTCGACGACTTCGACACGCTGACACACGAGTACGGGCACCATATCGACGCAAAGGTTCCGGCCGTCAAAGCGTGGATCAAGAAGCACTCCGAACGCCTGGGCCCGCTCGATTACGACCAGGTCGCAAAGCGCGACTACGAGGGCTTTGCCGAGTTCTTCCGCCTGTGGCTGACCAATCGCCCGTATGTCGTCGAGAACATGCCGGACCTTGCCGGCGAGTTCGGAAAATTGCTCGACGCCGACCCGAAGATCAGGGACGCGATCAACGCGGCGACGGAGGCTTACGACGCATTCATCCGCGCGCCGTCGACCGTCGCGGTTTCCTCAACCATCGTGTCCGCCCGGCAGAAGGGGTGGACGGAGACGGCGCGCAAGGAATTGCGCGAGCAGGGGGTGGGCGGCACGATTTCGGACGTGCTCGGCCGGCTCTACACGTTTTTCCTGGACGATCTCAACCCGCTGTCGCGCGCGGTGTCCTATCTGTCCGACCTGCACAAGGCCAACACGGGGAGGTCGCTAAATCTCAACATTTCCGGCGACGCCTACAAGCTGGCGCGCATGAGCCGCGGAGCCTTCTCCGCAGGTCACATGGACGTGATGTATGGCGTCGCGCCCTATCGCGGGCTCAACCCGGAAACACCGTCCCTGCGCGATGCGATCGTCGAGGCGACGGGCAAGCCGAACGCTTTGTCAGGCTGGGACGATGCCAAGGTGCAGGAGTTCGGGTCCTATCTGTGGAGCCGCCGCGCTTTGGGCGAATGGGAGCGGTATCGTGCGGGGCGGATCCCGCGCGCGCCGGACAAGCTGACGATGGGCGATCACCAGACCAACGTCCGGGAGCTTGAGGCCGCAAATCCGCAATTCAAGACCGCCGCCGAGAAGGTCTATGAATGGAACCTGGCGCTTTGGAAAAAGAAGCTGGACGCGGGTCTGATCACGCCCCGCGTCTATGAGGAGGGCCTGCAGATCGTCGACTACGTGCCGGGCCTGCGCGACTTTTCCAGCGCGACGGACGAGAAGGCGCCATCCGGCAAACCGCGGCGCGGCAAGGATCTCAAGTACGGCGTGTCGCGCCGGTTTCAGGGGTCGAAACGCGACGTGATCAACCCGCTCGAAAGCCTGGCTGCCGACGCCTATGAAACCGCCATGACGATTGCGCGCAACGACGTGATCAAGGCGCTTCATCGTCTGGCGAAGACGGCCGGTCTCGGCGGGTCGCGCATTGCCGAGGAAATCCCGGTCTCACAGCTGTCCGCCACGATGGTCGATCCGCTGGAGGCCGTCGAAACGGCCGCGCGCAATGCCGGGCTTTCAAAGCCGGATATCGTGTCGCTGCGCGATGCGCTCGAAGGCGCGATCGGCGACGAGAAGGTCGCTATTTTCCGGCCCGCCATGATCAGCGACAAGGGCGAGCCGATCGTGTTTTTCCGCGACGGGGGCGACCTCAGGGCTATGCGGCTGGCAGACGGCGATTTCGGTCGCGAGATGTACCGCGCGCTCACGTCCATGTCGCAACAGGAGCGCAATTTCTGGGTGGAGCTTGTCGCGATGCCCGCGCGCGTCCTGCGCCTTGGCATCACGACGAGTTTCGATTTCATCGGCGCAAACTTCATCCGCGACCAGACCATGGCGTGGGTCTATTACGGCAAGCCGCTTCGCCGTCTCGCCGCATCCCTGCGCGGCGGGGCAGATGACGTCATGGGCTCGGAAACGGCCCGGCGATATTCCCGCGCCGCCGGGATCACTGGCGGGCAGGAAACCGCCAGTCTGGCGAAGGTGCGCGCCGAGCGGGACATTTCCCGCCTGTCGCGCAAGGGGTGGGCCGCGCAACGGCTGACGTCCTTTCGCGGCGTGCTGGAAACGGTCGAAATCGCGGAAACCGCTTCGCGAATGGGCTTGTTCCGAACCTTCCACAAGGAAGCGCGGGCGCGCGGTCTCGATGACATGGAAGCCGCGCTGGAGGCGAGCTTTCGCGCTCGCGACTATCTCGACTTCGACCGGCGCGGATCGGGCATGACGGCGCTGTCCCGGGTCATTCCGTTCC
>NZ_JBRBUA010000040.1:0-18812 GCF_052826345.1 Brevirhabdus sp.
CGAGCCCGTCGGTGACCTGCACGATCCAGTCGGCGATCTGGCGGAATTCGGCCTCGGCGAAGCCGCGGGTGGTGGCGGCGGGGCTGCCCAGCCGGATGCCCGAGGTGACGGTGGGCTTTTCGGGGTCGAACGGGATGCCGTTCTTGTTGCAGGTGATATGCGCGCGCCCCAGCGCGGCCTCCGTCGCGTTGCCCTTCACGCCCTTGGGCCGCAGGTCGACCAGCAGCAGGTGGCTGTCGGTGCCATGGGTGATCGTGTCGAGCCCGCCTTGGATCAACTGGTCCGAAAGCGCCTGAGCATTGGCGACCACCTGCTTGACATAGCTGGTGAATTCCGGGCGCAGCGCCTCGCCGAAAGCCACCGCCTTGGCGGCGATCACATGCATCAGCGGGCCGCCCTGGATGCCCGGGAAGATCGCCGAATTCACTTTCTTGGCGATTTCTTCATCATTGGTGAGGATCATACCCCCACGCGGGCCGCGCAGGGTCTTATGTGTGGTGGTCGTCGCCACATGCGCATGCGGGAAGGGAGAAGGATAGACGCCCGCGGCGACGAGCCCCGCGAAATGCGCCATGTCGACCAGCAGATAGGCGCCCACGCGGTCGGCGGCGGCACGCATCCGGGCGAAGTCGATGATGCGTGGAATGGCGGAGCCCCCGGCGATGATCATCTTCGGGCGGTGCTCATCGGCCAGCCGGTCGATCTGGTCGTAGTCGATCCGATGGTCGTCTTCGCGCACGCCGTATTGCACGGCGTTGAACCATTTGCCCGACTGGTTGGGCTTTGCCCCATGGGTCAGGTGGCCGCCCGCGTCGAGGCTCATGCCCAGGATGGTGTCGCCGGGCTTGAGCAGCGCCTGGAACACGCCCTGATTGGCCTGGCTGCCGGAATTGGGCTGCACATTGGCGAAATCGCAGCCAAAAAGCTGCCGCGCCCGGTCGATGGCGAGGGTTTCGGCCACATCCACGAACTCGCAGCCGCCGTAATAGCGGCGGCCCGGATAGCCTTCGGCGTATTTGTTGGTCATCACCGACCCCTGCGCCTGCATCACCGCCGCCGAGACGATGTTTTCGCTGGCGATCAGCTCGATCTCGTCGCGCTGGCGGCCCAGCTCGGACCGGATCGCGCCGAAAATCTCGGGATCGCGGGACTCCAGGTTTTCGGTGAAGAAATCATCAAGGCGGTGGGGGGCGTTCATGGCGGGACTCCATTTGTCCATGGGGGTTACAGGTGGTGTCACAGGGGTCTGGCGGGAATTCAGCCGGTCCAGCCGAGGCCCGCGGCGATGGTGTTCATCGTTTGCAGAAGCGGCACGGGTACGGTGTGGTTGTGCGCCCCGCCCACCGGCGCGCTGCCGCCGTCGGCGCTGCGCGCGTCGCGCAGCAAATCGGTCTGAAGCCGGTGCACCGCGGTCAACTGCGGCGCCACACGGGCAAAACGCGCGCGCAGCTGCGGAAAGCGCCGGGCCAGATCGTCTTCGCCGGTCAGAAACAGCACGGCGGCGCGGCTGGCGTCGTATTCGCGGGCGATCATGTCGAAGATTTGCCCCCGCAGGTCCGGCGCGCTCACCAGTTCCGCATAAAGGCGGGCCAGATCCATGTCGGTCTGGAACAGCGATTTTTCGACCTCATCCACGATCAGCCCGAACAGGGGTGATCGCGTCAGCATCCTGCGCAGCAGCCGGTCGCCCTGCGCCCCGCGAAACCGCCGGAAACTGCCCACGGCCGCGCCGAAGCCGTACCAGCCAGTGATCAGGTGGCGGTTCTGGCTCCAGGCGAACACCCAGGGGATGGCGCGCAGATCGGCCAGCGACGCCGCCCCGAACCGCCGCGCCGGACGCGAGCCGATTTTCAGCCGCGCGAGCTCCTCCACCGGACTGGCCTGCTGGAAATAGCTCAGGAATCCCGGCTGGTTGAGCAGCGTGGCATAGGCGGTTTGCGACATGCCCGACAGCGCCTCCAGCGCGTCGTCATGTTCGGGATCGCGCGCGGTCTCGACCGCGCCTGCACGGGCGCGCGCCGTATGCGCCAGCACCGAGGAGGCAAGCAATTCAAGCTGGCTCAGCGCCGTGCCGCGGTTGGCGTATTTTGACGAGACCACTTCGCCCTGATCGGTGGTGCGCATCCGGTCGACGACGGTGCCGGGCGGCTGCGCGGCGATGGCGCGTGCGGTGGGCGCGCCGCCCCGGCTGACCGATCCACCGCGGCCGTGAAAGAAAGCCGGGCGCAGATCCAGCGCCGCCAGCGCGCGGCTGATGCGCCGCTGCGCCTTGTCGAGCTCCCATGTGGAACAGAGAAAGCCGCCGTCCTTGTTGCTGTCGGAATAGCCCAGCATCACCTCGACCGCCGCGCCTTGCGCCTTGAGCGACCGGCGCGCCAGGGGCACCGACAGGAACTCGGCCAGGATCGCGGGCGCGGCGCGCAGGTCCTCGATCGTCTCGAAAAGCGGCACGACGCGAAGATCCAGCGTTTCGGCCCCGAAGCCCGCGTAACGCGCCAGCAGATAGACCGCCAGCAGGTCATCGCAGGAACGGGTCATCGACAGGATGAACGGCCCCGTCGCCTCCGGATCGGGGCCGTTGCGCGCCTCGCGCATCAGGCGCAGCAGCGCCAGCAGCTCTCGCACCGGCTCGCTGGCGCGATGCTGGTCGATATGGGCCAGCGCGGGCGCGGCCAGTTCGCGGCGCAGCCGGGCCGACCAGGCGGCAGTGCCGAATTCGGGGACCTCTTCGCCGGTCATCGCCCAGATCTCGCTCAGCACCGCGGTGGTGACGGTGGAATTCTGCCGGATGTCGAGCGTGGCGGTGCGAAAGCCGAAGACCTGCGCCTGCCTGCGGATCGGCCGGACGAGCCGCTGCGCCAGCCGACCGGCCCCGATCGCGTGCAGAGCGTTTTCGATGACCTCCAGATCGGCGATAAAATCCTGCACATGCGCATAGCCCGCGGGCACCGCAGCGATCCGTTGCGCCACCGTGCTCAGCGCCTGTCGGAACAGCTCGCCGGGGTTGCGCGCGGAGGCGGGATCGCCCTCGCGCGGCAGGACACGCGCAAGATCGGCCGCGACCGGCGCGGGCAGCGCCACGATCGCCGAGCTGATGGAAATGCGCGCCGCCGCCTCGTCCAGCCCGCGGCCGTATTCCCGCAGCACAGCCGCGCGGCCGCGCGACAGGGCGCGGGCGGTGGCCTGCGCGGTGACATTCGGATTACCGTCCCGGTCGCCGCCGATCCAGGAATGAAAGCGGATGCAGGGCTGGGCCTCTTTCGCGCCCGATGCGCCGCTGGCGCCGCCAAAGGGCGCCACCGCCTCGTTGAAGCGATCGTAAAGTTCGGGCACCGCCCGGTAGAGGCTGTCGCGAAAGAATTGCAGCCCCCAGTCGATTTCATCGTCCAGCGACGGTCGCTCCCGGCGCAGCTCCCCGGTCATCCAGAGCAGATCGATCTCGGCGCGGATGTCCTCCATCAGCGCGGCGCGTTCGCGCGGGGTCCAGCGGTGCGTTTCCAGCGAAACGAGCGTGCGATAGATCCGGCGGTGAATTTCCAGCACCGTCACGCGCTTGGCCTCGGTCGGATGTGCGGTCAGCGTGGGCCCCACCGACAGGCGGGACGCCGCCGCAAGGATGTCGGCGGTGGGGATGCCCTCCCCGTTCAGCTGGCGCAGCGCCTGGCAGAAGCTGCCGTCGACCGCGGCGGGACCATCCCTGGTCTCGACATGGCGCCGGTCGCGGATCTCGGCGTTTTCCTCGATGATGCGCAACAGCTGAAAGCGGATGTTGAGCGCTTGCAGGTAGGGGATGGCCGCGGCGCCACGCGGGATCTGCAAGCCGCCGCCCGATTGCAGCGCGGTGGCGACGGCGGGCGCGCGCTGCTCGATGACTTGCATCCACACCCCATGCAATTCGGCCCGCAGCCGGTCGGCATAATCCGAGGGCGGCGCGACAGGCGGAAAGGTCGGGGGACCGGCCGGGGGACCGGAGGGCCGCGCGGACGTATCGCCCCGCGTCTCGGACATCGGTGCCAGTCCCATCAGTTCACCCGGTCGCGTGGATCGCGTCCCTCGAAGAAATCGCGCAGGTTGTCGAGCACACGAAAGCCCATCGCCTCGCGCGCTTCGCGGGTGGCGCTGCCCAGATGCGGCAGCATCACCAGGTTGTCGTAGTCGCGCATCGCGGGGTTCACGGCCGGCTCACCCTCGAAGACATCGAGCGCGGCCCCCGCGATCGTGTCGAAGGCCAGCGCCTGCAACAATGCCGATTCCTCGACCACCTCGCCGCGCGCGGTGTTGATGAGATATGCGTCCGCGCGCATCAGGTTCAACCGTCGCGCGTCGATCAGATGGCGGTTCGCGGTGCCGCCGGGGCAATGCAGCGAGACGAAGTCGCATTGCGGCAGCAGCGCGTCGATACTGTCGGCCTGGCGCGCACCATATTGCGCCAATATCCGCGGGTCGACGGCGCTGCGGTTGTGCACGATCACCTCCATGCCGAAGCCGTGATGCGCGCGGCGCGCCATTTCGCGCCCGATGCGCCCGAAACCGACGATGCCCAGCACCTTGCCCGACACTTTGGTGCCGACCAGATGCGTGGGCCGCCAGCCGGTCCAGCGGCCTGCGCGCACCTCGCGCTCGCCCTCACCGGCACGGCGCGCGGCCATCAGCAGCAATGTCATCGCCAGATCGGCGGTGCATTCGCTCAGCACGTCGGGGGTGTTGGTCACCCGCATCCCGTGTCGCGCGGCGTGGTCCATGTCGATATGGCTGTAGCCCACGCCGTAATTCGCCAGAATCCGCGTGCGCGGGCGCGCAACCTCCAGCGCCTCGGGGCCCAGCCTGTCGGTGACCGTGGGCAGAACCGCGTCGTATTCGGTGAGCGCGGCACGGAAGTCGGAAAGCGACAGCGGCCTGTCGGCGGTGTTCAGCACGGTGTCGAATTCTTCCGACAGGCGCGCCTCGACCGCTTCGGGCCAGCGGCGCGTCACCAGTATCCTGGGCTTTGCCATTGTCGCCTTCCTTTTTCTCACAAACCCCTGAGGGTCGCCCTCATTGCATCGCGCGCGCGATGGTTTCTCCGATCACCGCGGGGTTTTCGGCCACGGTGACGCCCGCCGCCGTCAGGATCTCCACCTTTTCGCTGGCGCTTTCGCCGAATGCCGAAATGATGGCCCCCGCATGGCCCATCGTGCGGCCCTTGGGGGCGGTCAGCCCCGCGACATAAGCCACCACCGGCTTTGAGATGTGGTCGCGGATATATTCCGCGGCCTCGGCTTCCTGCGGGCCGCCGATCTCTCCGATCATGGCGATCAGGTGAGTTTCGTCGTCGTCCTCGAACTCCTGCAGGATGTCCTTGAACGACGAGCCGTTGATCGGATCGCCGCCGATGCCCACCGAAGTGGAAATGCCGATGCCGTGCTCCTTCAGCTGCGCCGCCGCCTCATAGCCCAGCGTGCCCGACCGGCCGATGATGCCGACGTTGCCCTGCAGGTAGATATGCCCCGGCATGATCCCCAGCAGCGCCTTGCCCGGGCTGATCGTGCCCGCGCAGTTGGGGCCGGTCAGCACCATGCGGCGTTCCTTGGGATAGCGCCACATGTAGCGTTTGACGCGGATCATGTCCTGCGCGGGGATGCCGTCGGTGATGCAGACGCAATACCGGATGCCCGCGTCCGCGGCCTCCATGATGCTGTCGGCTGCGAAGGGCGGCGGAACGAAAACCAGCGACGCTTCGGCCCCGGTCGCGGCTACCGCATCTTTCACGGTGTCGAAGACGGGAACTCCCTCGACCGTCTCGCCGCCCTTGCCCGGCACGACACCGCCAACCACGTTGGTGCCGTATTCTATCATGTCCTTGGTGTGGAAACGGGCCATCTTGCCGGTGATGCCCTGCACGATGACGCGCGTGTCGCGTTCCAGAAAGATGCTCATCAGATTGCCCTCACACGGGTTGCCTGGGACAGGTCGTTCTTCCATGCGCCGACGGCGCGCTCGGCCGCTTCCATCAATGTCGTCGCGCGGATCAGCGGCAGGCCGCTCTGGGCCAGGATCTTCTGGCCCGCCTCGACATTGGTGCCCGCCAGACGCACCACGACGGGCACATCCACCTCGACCTCGCGCAGCGCCTGCACGACGCCCTCGGCCACCCAGTCGCACCGGTTGATGCCCGCGAAGATGTTGACCAGAACCGCCTGCACGTTGCTGTCCGACATCACCAGGCGGAACGCCTTGGCCACCCTCTCGGGCGTGGCGCCGCCGCCGATGTCGAGGAAATTCGCAGGCTCGCCACCGGCCAGCTTGATCGTATCCATCGTCGCCATCGCCAGACCCGCCCCGTTGACGATGCAGCCGATGTTGCCGTCCAGCCCGACGTAGGACAGGCCGCGGTCGGCGGCGCGGCTTTCGCGCGGGTCCTCCTGGGACTTGTCGCGCAGCTCGGCGATCTGCGGATGCCGGAACAGCGCGTTGTCGTCGAAGGTCATCTTGGCGTCGAGCGCCAGGATGCGGTTGTCGCCGGTGACGACCAGCGGGTTGATCTCCACCATCGTGGCGTCCAGCTCGGTGAAGGCGCGGTAGCAGCCCTGCAAGGTGCGCACCATATGCTGCACCTGCGCAGGCTCGATCTTCAGCGCGAAGGCGATTTCGCGCGCCTGGAATTCCTGCAGGCCCACCGCGGGCTCGACCGTCGACCTGACGATGCTTTCGGGCTTGTTGGCGGAGATCTCCTCGATCTCCATCCCGCCCTCGGCGGAGGCCACGATCATCACCCGCTGGCTGGTGCGGTCCAGCACCAGGCCCAGATAGATCTCGCGCTGGATCGGCACCGCCGCCTCGACATAGACGCGGTAGATGCCCTTGCCCTGCGGCCCGGTCTGATGCGTCACCAGCTTCTGGCCGAACATGCCCTCGCAGGCGTCCTGGATCTGGGTGTCGCTGTCGCACAGCTTGACGCCGCCCGCCTTGCCCCGGCCGCCGGCATGGACCTGCGCCTTGACGATCCAGCGCTCGCCGCCCATCTCCCGCGCGCGGTACGCCGCCTGTTCGGGGCTGTAGGCCAGCGCGCCCTGCGGCACGGCCACGCCGAAGTTGCTGAGCACTTCCTTGGCCTGATATTCGTGAATGTCCATCCGGGTCTCCTCCCTGAAACCTGCGTGGCCTGTGTGACGCCGGGGCCTATTCGGCCGCCATCGCCATTTCCGCGCCGTTCTGGCGGTAGTATTCCTCCGCCGCGGCCACGCCCGAGCCCGCCTCGATCGGGATGCCCACGTCGCGCATCGCCATCTCGGCGCCCGCGATCGCGCTCAGCACCATAAGCTCGTTCAGATCGCCCAGATGGCCGATGCGGAACACCTTGCCCGCGACCACCGAAAGCCCGGCGCCCAGGCTCAGCCCATAGCGGTGATACGCGCGCGCGATGACATCATTGGCGTCGAAGCCCTCGGGCACGACGATCGCGCTGACGGTGTCGGAGTGCCATTTGGACTGCGTCGCGCAAAGCTTCAGCCCCCAGGCATCGACCGCGCGGCGCACGCCCTCGGCCAGGAAATGATGGCGCGCGAATATGTTGTCGAGCCCTTCCTCCAGCATCCGGTCGATCGACGCGCGCAGACCGCGCAGCAGCGACATCGGCGGGGTATAGGGGAAATAGCCGGTGGCGTTGGTCTTGATCATGTCGGCGAAATCGAAATAGCAGCGGCGCATCTGCGCGCTTTCGGCCGCCTTCAGCGCCTTTTGGCTGGCGCCCAGGATCGCAAGGCCCGCGGGCAGCATGAACCCCTTCTGCGAGCCCGAAACCGCCAGGTCCACGCCCCAGTCGTCCATCCGGAAATCCACCGACCCGATCGAGCTGACACCGTCCACATACAGCATCGCGGGGTGGTTTGCGGCGTCCATCGCGCGGCGCAGCCCCGCGATGTCGCTCTGCACGCCGGTCGCGGTCTCGTTCTGGGTGGCCAGCACCGCCTTAATGGCGTGGTCCGTGTCGGCCGCCAGTCGCTTGCCGAATTCCTCGACCGGCACGCCCGTGCCCCAGTCGCATTCGACCACTTCCACCTCGAGCCCGATGCGCTGGCACAGATCGATCCACAGGTGCGAGAACTGCCCGAAGCGCGCCGCCAGCACCTTGTCGCCGGGGTTCAGCGTATTGGTGATCGCCGCCTCCCAGCCGCCGGTGCCCGAGGCGGGGAAAACGAAGACCTGGCCCGTTTCGGTGCGAAAGATCTTCTTGAGATCGGCGAAGAGCGGCAGAATGAAATCCGGGATATCGGGCGCGCGGTGATCTTCCATCGGAACGTCGATGGCCTTGCGCACCGCTTCGGGAACATTGGTGGGGCCGGGAACGAAGAGGCTTTTGGGACCGGGCATTTTCATCTCCTTCAGCGTTTATTACTGCTATGAAACTTTGCTGATTATCAGGAAAGCCCGGATCGACATTGTCCGCAATATCCGTTACTCCTGCTTTCGGGTATCTAAATTGGTAGGTAAATACCCACCCTTTTTGGTAGTATGCGGCTGTATACCGAGAGTTCGCCCGTCTAAATGGGTAGGTTTTTGGCAAGGAGTCTTTGTTTTGCAAAGCGATAGCGCCCCCCGCACAGCGGTCACCGTGATGCTGGCGGATGCCAATCCGCTGGTTCTGTCGGCAATGTCGGAGATTTTCGACCGCGACCCGCGATTCTCTCTGGTGGCGACCTCCGCCACCGCGGAGGGCTTTCTGGGAACGGTGATGCGCGTGCCGGTCCAGGTCGGGGTGATCGACTGGAATCTTCCCGCGCTCGGCGGCGCCAAGCTGGTCGAGGTATTGCGCGAGCAGACCAACGCGCCGCGGCTGGTGGTCTATGGCGAAGAGACGGGCGATCTGCCGCGGCTGGCCATGACCGCGGGCGCCGCGGGCTTCGCGCCGCGCAGCGGCGCGGTCGAAGGGCTGCTGACCACCTGCGCCGATGTCGCGGGCGGAAAGATGGTCTTTCCCTTTCTCGACATCCGGCAATTGCAGCTCGACCCGATCCAGGCGCTGTCACGGCGAGAGCGCACCATGCTGGAGGCGTTGTCGAAAGGGCTGACCAACCGCGAGCTGTCGAAAGAGTTGGACATATCGACCAATACGGTCAAGTTTCACCTGTCGAACCTTTACGACAAATTGTCGGTCAAGAACCGCGCGCAGGCGATCGCCTTCTACTATTCCTCGCGCCTGCCGGGAGAACGCGGCGGCGGAAACGACGCGTAATTTGATTGCGTCCGCCGCGCAATTTATGAAAATTTATTTCTTGACAGGAAAAAGTTTTCTCCTCTTCTGTGATGCTCATTCCCGATCACCCCGCAAGGAGCGTAACCGAAAATGAGCTTTCATCCCATCGAACAGGCCCCCGCCCGATTGAACCGCAGCGAATTGGCCGTCCCCGGAAGTCAGCCCCAACTATTTGAGAAAGCGGCGCAATCCGACGTCGACGTGATTTTCCTCGACCTGGAGGACGCAGTGGCGCCGGACGAAAAGGCGCAGGCAAGAAAGAACATAATCAAGGCGCTGAACGAAATCGACTGGGGCAAGAAATCCATGTCGATTCGCATTAACGGTCTGGATACCCACTACATGTACCGTGATGTGGTGGATGTGGTCGAACAGGCGGGCGAACGGCTGGATCTCATCATGATCCCCAAGGTCGGCACCGCGGCCGATGTCTATGCCATCGACATGATGGTGACGCAGATCGAGGATGCGAAAGGATACGGCAAACGGATCGGCTTTGAACATATCATCGAAACCGCGCTCGGCATGCAGAACGTCGGCGAGATCGCGGCGGCGTCGCGGCGCAACGAGAGCCTGCATTTCGGCGTCGCCGACTATGCCGCATCCACCCGTGCGCGGACCACGATCATCGGCGGCGTGAACCGCGACTATTCGGTGCTGACCGATGCCGCGGACGACGGCAGCCGCGATGTGCATTGGGGGGATATGTGGCACTACGCGCTGGCGCGCATGGTGGTGGCCGCCCGCGCCAACGGCCTGCGCCCGATCGACGGCCCCTTCGGCGACTTCTCCGACAAGGAGGGATATGTGGCCGCCGCCCGCCGCGCCGCCGTTCTGGGCTGCGAGGGGAAATGGGCGATCCATCCCAGCCAGATCGCCCTGGCCAATGAGGTGATGAGCCCCTCCGACGCCGAGGTCGAGCGCGCGCGCCGCATCCTCGAAGCGATGGCCCAGGCGGAAGCCGAGGGCAAGGGCGCGGTGTCGCTCGACGGGCGGCTGATCGACTATGCCTCTATCCGTCAGGCCGAAGTTCTGGTTGAAAAGGCCAAGCAGATCGCAGGAGCCTAACGTGACCCACGCCAGTACGACCCCCGCCCGCCAAGAGACGCTTCGCAGCACCGCCCGTCGGCTTTTCGATGCGGCGTTGCGGGCGGCGGACCCGGCGGTCGCGCTGCGCGGCCATCTGAAAGATACCCCCCTGCCCGTGCCCGGCGCGGGGGGGCGGCTGATCTTGATCGCGGTGGGCAAGGCCGCGCCCGCCATGCTGACCGAGGCGCTCGCCCATCTGCCCGCGCGCGCCGATCACGTGGCGCTGGCGATCACGCAATACGGCAACGAGGCGCGGGTGCCCGGAGCCACGGTGTTGCAAACCGCGCATCCCGTTCCCGACCGGGCCGGGCTGGACGCCGGGCGCCGCGTGCTGGACCTGCTCGACCGCGCCGGCCCCGCGGATCGGATCGTCGCGCTGATCTCGGGCGGTGGCTCGGCGCTGCTGCCCGCCCCCGCGCCGGGGCTGAGCCTGGAGGACAAGGCGGCGGTGAACCGTCTGTTGCTGGCAAATGGGCTGGACATCGTGCAGATGAACCTGATCCGCCAGCAGCTGTCCCAGCTGAAAGGCGGCGGCTTTCTGCGCCATGCCGCCCCCGCCACGGTAACGGCCTATATCCTGTCGGACGTCATCGGGGACGATCTGCGCGCCATCGCCAGCGGCCCCACCGCGCGGCCGATCGGCACCCGGCAGGACGCGGCGGAGCTGATCCATGCGCGCGGCTTCTGGCACGATCTGCCCCCCGCGGTGCAGGCGCATCTGTCCGCCGATGCGCCCGCCCCCGAAACGTCCGCCGCGCGCAACACGCTCATTGGCAGCAACCGTCATTCGCTGGCCGCGATGCGCGAGGCGGCGCATGGGGAAAACTGGCACGCGACGATTGTCGACGACGCGCTGACCGGCGATGTGGCGGATGCCGCGCGGCGCATTCTGCACGCCGCGCAGGCCGCGCCGGAATCGCCTGTCGCACTGATCTTCGGCGGGGAAACCACGGTTCAGATCCGGGGCGACGGGCGCGGCGGGCGCAACCAGGAACTGGCCCTGCGCGTGGCGCTTGGCGCGGCCCGGATCTCACGGCCCTGGGTTTTCCTCAGCGGTGGCACCGACGGGCGCGACGGCCCGACCGACGCGGCGGGCGGCATCGTGGACGCGGGCACCGCGCCGCGCATCGCCGCCGCCGGCCGGGACGCCGCGGCGCTGCTCGCCAACAACGACAGCTACGCCGCGCTGGGGGCGGCGGGCGATCTGTTGATAACCGGCGCCAGCGGCACCAATGTGGCCGATGTTCAGGTGCTCATGCTGGGCTGACCCGCGCCGCCGCCCGCCCCGAGCGTCGCATCGCCGCCGTTCACCAGCGTCAGCGCCACGCGCCGAAAGGCCGAAAGCAGCCGCGCCGACAGCGCCGGGTCACGCGCGCACCGGCGCAGCGCGGTTTCCATCAGCGCCAGCCAGTTCTCGGCATCCTCATCGGTGATCGGCACATGCGCGTGCATCAGCCGCACGTCCATGTGCCCGTGTTTTTCGCGGTAGTGCTGCCGCCCGCCGAAAAAGCCGATCAGGAAATTCGCCTGCTCGATCCGGGCATGCGCGATCCCCTGGCCCCGCGCATGCAGCTTGCGCAGCGTCGTGCCGCGCGGATCGCTCTCGATCAGATCGTAGAAGGTTTCGACAAGTCGGGTCACGCCCGCCTCGCCACCGAGGGAGTCCAGAACAGATGGCATTGCATCCTCCTTTCCTTGCCGCACCGCCTTCCTGTGACCGGATAGTTCAGGATTGAGGCCGCGTCTTCTTCGGGTCGTAATGCGCGAAGGGCACGATGCTGGCGGGCAGCCGCTTTTGATGACCGTCCAGCTTGCCGACCTCCACCGCCGTGCCGACCTCGGCGTGGGCCACATCGACCCGCGCCAGCGCAATGTTCTTGCCCAGCAGCGGCGAGCGCATCGAGGAGGTGACCTCGCCCACCTGCGCGCGGCCGACATGCACGCAATCGCCGTGATGCACGTCGATGTTGCTGTCGATGTCCAGCCCGACCATCTTGCGGGCGGGATGTTCCTTGCGCCGGATCAGCGCCTCGCGGCCGATGAAGTCGTCCTCTTTCGATTTCAGCGGCACGGTAAAGCCGATGCCCGCCTCGAACGGATCGGTCTGGTCGGAAAAATCGTAACCCGCAAAGATCAGCCCGGCCTCGATGCGCACCATGTCCAGCGCCTCCAATCCCATGGGGCGCAGCCCGTGATCCTGGCCCGCCGCCCAGATCGCGTCGAAAACCTCCGGCGCGTGCTTGGGATGGCAGAATACCTCATAGCCCAGCTCGCCGGTATAGCCGGTGCGCGAGACGACGACCGGCAGCCCATGCTCGTCGCCGATGCGGCCCACGGTGAAGCGGAACCAGCCAAGTTCGTCGAAGGCGGGCTGATGGGGCGCGGTCCAGATGATCTTTTTCAGCAGATCACGGCTTTCGGGGCCCTGCACCGCGACGTTGTGCAGCTGATCGGTGGAGGAGCGCACGAGCACCTTCAACCCCAGCTTTTCCGCCTGTTCGCGCATCCATTCGCCGGAATAATCGTCGCCGCCGATCCAGCGGAAATTGTCGCGCCCCAGCCGGAACAACGTGCCGTCGTCGATCATGCCGCCGTGCGGATAGCACATGGCGGTATAGACCACCTGCCCCACCGCCAGCTTCTTGATGTTGCGGGTAAATATATACTGACACAGCGCTTCGGCGTCGGGACCGGTCACCTCGAACTTGCGCAGCGGCGACAGATCCATGATCACCGCCTTTTCGCGGCAGGCCCAGTATTCCTCGATCGGGCCCGCCTCGGCAAAGCAATTGGCCAGCCAATAGCCGCGGTATTCCACGAAATTCCGGGTCATCTTTGCAAACCGCTCGTGAAACCCGGTTTCCTTGGTCATCTTCGGCTCCGATTCTGGGGTCGCGCGGATCGCGATCGCGCGGCTGAATTTCTCCGCACCCGAATAGGTGCGGACGTGAATGTCGGTGGGGTTCCAGCCGTTCGACGGCGAAGTGTCGTCGGGGCAGGCGGAATTCACGCAGACGATATCCGTCAGCGCGCGCAGCAACACGTAATCGCCCGGCCGCGACCAGGGCTCGTCCGAGAACATCACCCCATGCGCATCGACGTCGGTATTGAAGAAGAAGTTCGCCGCCATCCAGCCCCCACGCGGCCCGATGCCCTTTTCGCCCAGCACCGCGTTGAAGTTGTCGGTGCAGTTGACGTGGCCGGGATAGCCCATGTCATCGTAATATTTCGCATAGCAGGCCAGCGAAAAGGCATCGTGCCGCCCGCAGGTGTCCTGGATCACCTCGACCAGCGGGGTCATGTCCTGATCGTAGTATTTCGCATGCAGCCCCGGCATCGGATAGCTGTGGCCCATGACCGAACGCGTCGCCGTGACATCAAGCGGCAGTTCACGCCCCTCGTCGAGCTTGCGGGCGGAAAAGCACTGGAAATCGGTGCATTGCCGACCGTCGACGTCGATCACCTGGATATAATCGCCCGCCTTGACGAAATAGGCCTCGGCGGTCGCGTTCTTCACGCGCAGGTCCAGCACCGGGTCGGCCAGCGGGTCGGGCAGCTCGAACCGGGCCTTGCTGCGCAGCGTGGCGCGTTTGAGCAGCACGCTGAGCGGCGTGGCGGTATCCTGCGCATCGAGATCCATGATGCCGCCCGGCGCCGCGATGACGAGCACGCCGTCGCGCTGCACCGAAAGCTCCACCGCTTCGCGCGGGGGGGTGGTGGCGTCGAAAAACCGCACGCCCGTCGCGCGGCTGAGATCGAGGTTCCGCGCCTCCAGCCCCAAGCGAAGGCTGCGCAGCGAGCGGTCGGGCTCCAGCAGCAGCGCCTTGAGCCCGTCGGCGTCGGAATTGGCCTTTTCGCCCAGGATGCCGGCGTCGATCTTGCCACTGGCGTCGGCGGCCACGATCTCGCAGGGTTGGCCACCCTCATCGTTGCTGATCGTCAGCCGGTCGCCTTCGTGGACCGCGATGAGGACCGCCCCGGCGCCCTGGACCACATAGCGTTCGCTGCCGGGGGGCAGGCTGAAGGCGCTAGGCTGGTAGAGCTGGCTGGGGCGCGGCGGCCCCGGGTTCACCTTGGGAAACTTCGTGTCCAACATGGGGCCATCCTCCTCGAATCCGAGCTGGCTAGAGTTGCACCAGAGGAATAAAAATTTATCCTGAATGCTAGCGCCGAGTCGTCCGCCATGCAAGAATTGTTATTGACCCCGAGGAGCAGCTGCAACATTCGCTCAAAGCGGGCAAGAGGCAAAAGGAATACGGGTGTGAATACACTGGCGTTGGGCATTTTGGCAGCCGTGGCCTGGGGGTTTCACGACTTTTCGGTGCGTTTCGTCACGCAGCGCGGCGGAATCCACGCGGCGGTGATGACAGCGCTTGTCGTGGGGGCGGTCGTTCTGGTGCCGGTCACCGTCGCGGTGGGCGGATGGGCGGCGTTGAGCTGGACGGGCGCGGCGCTGGCCGCATCGGCGGGGGTGGCCTATGCGATGGGGGTCATGGGCCTCTACCGCGCCTTCGCCATCGGCCCGGTGCGGCTGGTGGCGCCGATCGTCGGCGGCTATCCGATCCTGTCCGTGGCCTGGGCACGGCTGTCGGGCCAGCCCGTCGGCACCGATCAATGGCTGGCCGTGCTGGCGGTGGTGGGGGGCGTGGCCCTCGTCGCGGTGCTGTCGGACGAGCAGGCAGGTCCCGGCGGCAAGCGCGCGGCGATCCTCTGGGCGGTGGCGGGCGGCGGCGGCTTCGCGGCAACCTTTGCGCTGGGGCAGGCGGCCACCGCCCAGGGCGCCGGGCTGCCGGTCATCCTGATCACCCGGCTTGCCGCCATCGCCTGCATCGCGGCGCTGGCGGCCGCGACCGCGCGCGCGCTGCGCCCGGAACGGCGCAACCTGCCGCTGCTGTGCGTGATGGGGGTGCTGGATGCGACCGCATTGTCGGTGGTGCTGATCGCGGGCACCATGCCGCAGCCGCAATTCGCCGCCGTCGCCTCCTCGACCTTCGGGGTCATCACCATCGTGCTGACCTGGGCGTTTCTCAAGGAACGGATGAGCCTGCCGCAATGGCTGGGCGTGCTGATCGTCTTCGCCGGGATCGGCTATCTCGGACACTGATCCCCCGCGCGGGGAAATCCGCATCCGGGCGCCGACGCGGGGGCGCGGCCCCCGCACCCCCGGGATATTTCCGACCAGAAGAAGACGGGCGCGTTCAGTCGAGCCAGCCCGCGACCCGCTGGCGCTGGTGGGCAACCATGGCGTTGCGCATCAGGATGGCCACGGTGACGGGGCCGACGCCGCCGGGCACGGGCGTGATCCATCCCGCGACCTCGCGCACCGCGTCGGTGTCGACATCGCCCACGATGCGCGTCTGCCCGTCCTCGTCGGTGATCTGGTTGATGCCGATGTCGATGACCACCGCCCCCGGCTTGATCATGTCGGGGCCGACCAGATGCGGCTTGCCCACCGCCACGACCACCACATCCGCCCGCCGGGAGTGCATCGCGACCGAACGCGTCATGTGGTGGCAGACGGTGACCGTCGCACCCTCGGCCATCAACAGGAAAGCCGCGGGCTTGCCCACGATTTCCGAATGGCCGATCATCACCACCTCCAGCCCCTGCATCGGCAGGCCCGTCTCGCGTATCAACTCCACCGAGGCGGCGGCGGTGCAGGGCGCCAGCGCCACGTCGGAATAGACGATGTTGCCGATCGAGGCCGGGTTCATCCCCTCCACGTCCTTGAGCGGGTGGATCGCCGATTGCAGCGAGCGCAGGTTGATATGCGCGGGCACCGGGCGTTGCAGGATGACACCCAGCACACCCGGATCGTCGTTCATCCCGGCGATCAGCGCCTTGGCGTCCTCCTGCGTGATGTCCGCGCTCCAGAGCTGCTGGTCGAAGGGGATGCCCGCCTGCGCCGCGCCCCGCGCCTGATTGCGCATGTAGACCGCCACCTCGGGCGTGTCGCCGATGCAGATCGAGACCAGCCGACCCTGCGCCCCCTCGGCGCGCACGCCCTCCATATAGGCCGCGACCTGCGCGAGGATGCGCGCGCGCACCGGCTTGCCCATCAGCAGGCGGTGATCGCGCAACGTCTCGTTCGTCACGCCGTCAGGCCTTCGGGTTCGGGCAGGTTGCGGGCCCGGCAGCAGGCCGTCAGCGTGTTGGCCAGCAGGCAGGCGATGGTCATCGGACCGACGCCACCCGGCACCGGGGTGATCGCACCCGCGACCTCTGCCGCGCTGGCGTAATCCACATCGCCGACCAGCCGCGTCTTGCCCTCGCCCTTTTCAGGCGCGTCGATACGGTTGATGCCCACGTCGATCACCGTGGCGCCCGGCTTGATCCAGTCGCCCGGCACCATTTCCGGCCGCCCCACCGCCGCCACCACGATATCGGCGCGGCGCACGACCTCGGGCAGATCCCTGGTGCGGCTGTGCGCGATGGTCACGGTGCAGCTGTCGCCCAGCAAAAGCTGCGCCATCGGCTTGCCCACGATGTTGGAGCGCCCCAGCACCACGGCGTTCATCCCCGACAGCGACCCGTGCTGCGCGCGCAGCAGCATCAGGCACCCCAGCGGCGTGCAGGGAACCATGCTCTTCTGCCCGGTGCCCAGCCGACCGACGTTGGAAATATGGAACCCGTCCACATCCTTCTCGGGCGCGATCGCGTTGATCACCAGATCCTCGTTCATATGCGCAGGCAGCGGCAGCTGCACCAGAATGCCGTGCACCTTGGGATCGGCGTTCAGCTGCTGCACCACGGCCAGCAGCTCGTCTTGCGACACCGACGCGTCGAGCTTGTGCTCGAAGCTTTCCATGCCGGCCTCGACGGTCTGCTTGCCCTTGGACCGGACATAGACCTGGCTGGCCGGATCCTCGCCCACCAGCACGACGGCCAGACCGGGCGTTATCCCGTGCTCATCCTTCAGGCGGGCCACATGTTCCGCCACCCGTCCGCGCACCTCCGCCGCGAATTCCTTGCCGTCGATCACCTGTGCCGCCATGCCGCCACTCCCTGCCTTGTCTTCATTGTCGTCCAAATATCCCTGCCGGAGGCCTCCCCGGGGCCGGGCTCGAGGCCCCCGCCCCGGGGCTTGCCGATCAGAACAGGCCTTCGATTTGCCCCGCGTCGTTGAGTCTGATCGCCTCGGCCGAAGGCGTGCGCGGCAGACCCGGCATCGTCATGATCTCGCCGCAGATCACCACCACGAAGCCCGCGCCCGCGCTCAGCCGCACCTCGCGGACCGGCACGCTGTGGCCCGTGGGCGCACCGCGCCGGTTCGGATCGGTGGTAAAGCTGTATTGCGTCTTCGCCATGCAGATCGGCAGCTTGCCATAGCCCTGCGATTCCCACTCCTTCAGCTGATCCCGGATCTTCTTGTCGGCCAGAACCTCATCGGCATGATAGATCCGCTTGGCAATGGTTTCGATCTTCTGGAACAGCGGCATATCGTCGTCGTAGAGCGGGGCGAAATTCGCCGTGCCGCCCTCCGCGATTTCCGCCACGCGGGTGGCCAGCGCCTCGGTTCCTTCGGACCCCTTCGCCCAGTGCTGGCACAAGATCGCCTCGGACCCGTGGGAGGAGACGAACTCCCGCACCGCCTCAACCTCGGCGTCGGTGTCGGTGACGAAGTGGTTGATCGCCACCACGACCGGCACGCCGAAGGATTTGACGTTGGAGATGTGGCGGCCGAGGTTGGGGCAGCCCGCCTTGACCGCCTCGACGTTCTCGGTGCCCAGATCGGCCTTGGCCACGCCGCCATTCATCTTCATCGCGCGCACCGTGGCGACCAGCACCACGCAGGCGGGCTTCAGCCCGGCCTTGCGGCATTTGATGTTCATGAACTTCTCGGCACCCAGATCCGCGCCGAAGCCCGCTTCGGTCACGACATAATCGGCCAGCTTCAGCGCGGTCGTCGTCGCGATGACGGAGTTGCAGCCATGCGCGATGTTGGCGAAGGGGCCACCATGCACGAAGGCGGGGTTGTTTTCCAGCGTCTGCACCAGATTGGGCTGCATCGCGTCCTTCAAGAGCACGGTCATCGCGCCGTCGGCCTTGATGTCGCGCGCAAAAACCGGGGTCTTGTCGCGGCGATAGGCCACGATCATGTCGCCCAGCCGCTTTTGCAGATCATCGAGATTGCGCGCCAGGCACAGGATCGCCATGACCTCGGAGGCGACGGTGATGTCGAAGCCGGTTTCGCGCGGAAAGCCGTTGGCCACACCGCCCAGGCTGGCGGTGATCTGGCGCAGCGCGCGGTCGTTCATGTCCACGACCCGGCGCCAGGCCACACGGCGCACGTCTATTTCCAGCTCGTTGCCCCAGTAGATGTGGTTGTCGATCATGGCCGACAGCAGGTTATGCGCGCTGGTGATCGCGTGGAAATCGCCGGTGAAATGGAGGTTCATCTCCTCCATCGGCACGATCTGCGCGTAACCGCCGCCTGCCGCCCCGCCCTTCATGCCGAAATTCGGCCCGAGCGAGGCTTCGCGGATGCAGA
>NZ_JBRBUA010000041.1:0-30981 GCF_052826345.1 Brevirhabdus sp.
AGGTGGATACGACCAACATCCTGTTCATTTGCGGCGGCGCCTTCGCGGGTCTGGAAAAGATCATCGCGCAGCGCGGCAAGGGCAGCGCCATCGGCTTCGGCGCCGACGTGCGCGACGACGAGAAGAAGGGCATCGGAGAGACCTTCCGCAGCCTGGAACCCGAGGATCTGCTGAAATTCGGTCTGATCCCGGAATTCGTCGGTCGCCTGCCCGTCATCGCGACGCTTGAAGATCTGGACAGCGCGGCGCTGATCACCATCCTGACGCAGCCAAAGAACGCGTTGGTGAAGCAGTACCAGCGTCTGTTCGAACTCGAGGACGCGCAGCTGACCTTTACCGACGACGCGCTGTCGGCGATCGCCGATCGCGCCATTGCCCGAAAGACCGGCGCGCGGGGTCTGCGTTCGATCATGGAGGATATCCTGCTGGACACGATGTTCGAATTGCCGGGCATGGATGATGTGGAAGAGGTTGTCGTCAACGAAGAGGCCGTGACCTCCGACGCCAATCCGCTGCTGATCTATTCGGACCGCAAGAAGGAAGACAAGCCGGTGTCTGTCGGATAAGTCCGCGGCCGAGGGAACATTGAAAACGCCGGGCTTTGTCCCGGCGTTTTTCGTGGGCACCGCCGCCTTGGGCGCCTGTCCGCGCGACGGCGGTGCCGATGCGCTTGGCTCTGGACCTCGCGCCGCTCATCCGGCATACAGCGATCAGTTGGACCGGAGGGGTTGCATGGCTTTCAAGAACACTCTGCTGCGCGCGATTACCTGGTGGCACGGGCAATCATTGGGCACCCAATTGTTTACCAAACGTCGCGGGAAGCAGGTCGGCGAAGACGCCGAAGGCAACCTCTTTTACCAGACCGCCGATGGCAAGCGCCGCTGGGTGATCTATTCAGGCGAACCCGAGGCAAGCCGTGTGTCGCCCGAATGGCACGGCTGGCTGCATTTCACTTGGCAAGAGCCCCCCACCGAAGTGCCGCTTTTGCATAAGCCCTGGGAAAAGCCGCATGTCGCCAATCTGACCGGCACGCCGCTGGCATATGCGCCCGAAGGTTCGATCCGCCGGGAGCACCCGCTGGAGCGCCGCGATTACGAAGCCTGGCAACCTGAGTGAGCGTGAGGACTGAGTGATGCGAGTGGTGTTTGTCCTGGGGGTTGCCGCATTGACGCTGGCCCAGCCGCTGAGCGCGCAGGAGGTCACGCAGGGCCTCGGCGCTAGTTTGCGCGCGCTTGACAAGGTGTCCGGCGAGACGCGGGATTTCGAGCTGAGCAGCGGCGAGGCCGCGACTTACGGCCGCCTGCGCATCGAGCTCGAGGAATGTCGCTACCCCACCGAGGACCCTTCCTCCAACGCCTATGCCCTGCTGAACATCGCGCAGGAAGGCAAGCGCGACGTCGAATTCTCGGGCTGGATGGTCGCGGGCAGCCCCGGCCTGAATGCGCTCGACGATCCGCGCTATGATGTCTGGGTATTGCGCTGCAAGACCTCCGAGGGGGTCTCGACCGCCAATTGAGCGTCGAAGCGCCCCGGCAGCCGCAGCGCGTGGTTCAGCCGGGCATGATACGTGTCCCGGTCGATTTCCTGCGCGCCCATCGATAGCAGATGCCCCGTGGTGAATTGCGTGTCGAAGAGGCGGAAGCCGCAGCCGATCAGCCGACTGCACAGGTAGGCCAGGGCGATCTTCGAGGCGTCGGTGCGCCGCGAGAACATGCTTTCCCCGAAAAACGCGCCGCCGATGGACAGGCCGTAGATCCCGCCGACCAGCTCCGCATCGTCCCATACCTCGATGGAATGGGCGTGGCCGCCGCGGTGCAGGTCGATGAAGGTCCGGCAGATCTCGGCGTTGATCCAGGTGGCCTCGCGGTCGGCGCAGCCGTTCAGGACGCCCGCGAAATCCTTGTCGAAACTGATCTTGAAGGGCTGCTTGCGAATTTTGCGCGCGAGCGAGCGCGAAATGTGCAGCCCCGGCAGCGGCAGGATACCGCGATGTTCCGGGTTCACCCAGAAGATGTGCGGATCGTCCCGGGCCTCGGCCATGGGAAAGATCCCGAGGGCGTAGGCTTCCAGCAACAGATGCGGTGACAGGACCGTCAAGCGAGGGACCATTTTCATACGGTTGAGCGGGGTCCGGGCCACCGGATGCGGCCCGGGCCGGTCATGAACCTATTCCAGATGGGTTTCCAGCCAGTGTTCCAGCCAATGGATGTCGTAGTCGCCCTGCTGGATGTCGGGCTCCTTCAGCAGGGCCTCGAACAGGGGAACGGTGGTGTGCACGCCATCCACGATCAACTCGCCCAAAGCCCGGTGCAACCGCGCGAGCGCCTCGGGCCGGTCGCGGCCGTGGACGATCAGCTTGCCGATCAGGCTGTCGTAATAGGGCGGGATCGAATAGCCGTCATAAAGCGCCGAATCGATCCGCACGCCCAGCCCGCCGGGGGCGTGATACTGGGTGATGCGGCCCGGACAGGGCGCGAAATTCGGCAGCTTTTCGGCGTTGATGCGCACCTCGAGGGCATGGCCCCTGGGCGTCAGCTCCTCCTGAACGAAGGACATCGGCAGTCCGGCCGCCACGCGGATCTGTTCGCGCACCAGATCGACACCGAAGACGGCTTCGGTCACGGGGTGTTCGACTTGCAGGCGGGTGTTCATCTCGATGAAAAAGAACTCGCCGTTTTCATAGAGGAACTCGACCGTTCCGGCGCCCGCATAGTTGATGTCGGCCATTGCCTTGGCGCAGGTCTCGCCGATGCGTGCGCGGGTTTCGGCGTCGATGACCGGGCCGGGAGCCTCTTCCAGCACTTTCTGGTGGCGCCGCTGCAGCGAACAGTCGCGCTCCCCCAGGTGGACGGCGCGGCCCTTGCCGTCGCCGAAGACCTGAATTTCGATGTGGCGCGGCTTGCCCAGGTATTTTTCCAGATAGACCTCGGCGTTGCCGAAGGCGGCCTTGCCTTCGGACCGGGCGGTGCGGAACGCCTCATCCAGTTCGGCCGCGCTGCGCGCCAGTTTCATGCCGCGCCCGCCGCCGCCGGCGGTAGCCTTGATGATGACCGGGTAGCCGATCTCCTCCGCGACGCTGCGCGCGGTTTCCAGATCGGGCACGCCGCCGTCGGAGCCGGGCACGCAGGGCACGCCCAGGGCCTTCATCGTGTCCTTGGCGGTGATCTTGTCGCCCATGATGCGGATATGTTCCGACGAGGGGCCGATGAAGGTGATGCCGTGATCTTCGAGGATCTGCACGAAGTTCTGGTTTTCCGACAGGAATCCATAGCCCGGATGGATCGCCTGCGCGCCGGTGATCTCACAGGCCGAGACGATGGCCGACACCCGCAGGTAGCTTTCCGTGCCGGCGGGCGGCCCGATGCAGACGGCTTCGTCGGCCATGCGCACGTGCATCGCATCCGCGTCGGCGGTGGAATGCACCGCGACCGAGCGGATACCCATTTCGCGGCAGGCACGGATGACGCGCAGGGCGATCTCGCCCCGGTTGGCGATCAGGATCTTGTCGAACATTTTGGCCCCGCCGGTCACTCTATGATCATCAGCGGCGCGCCGAATTCAACGGGCGTGCCGTCTTCGATCAGGATGCGCTTCACGGTTCCCGCGAGCGTGGCGGGAATCTGGTTCATGGTCTTCATGGCCTCGATGATCAGCAGCGTCTGCCCCTCGGCCACCTTGTCACCGATCGACACGAAGGCGGGCGTTCCCGGTTCCGCCTGGAGATAGACGGTGCCGACCATCGGCGATGTCACGGCGCCGGGGTGCTGCGCCGGGTCGTCGGGCTGATCGGGCCCGGGCTGCGCGGGGGCCGGGCCTGCGTGGCGGGCGCGGCCGCCGGTGCGGGTGTCGCGGGCGCGGCCGGGGGGGCGTAGACCTGCGCCGAAACCTCCTTGCGGCGCGATACGCGCACCTTGAGGCTGTCGTCCTCGCCGAAATCGCGGCGCACCTCGAGTTCGGTCAAATCATTTGCGCTCAACAATTCTGCGAGCGCCTGGATGAATGCAACATCCGCGTCGTGGTCGTGTTTGGTCATGCCGGTCCTCGATCGGTCGTTCCGCCCGTCTCTTGCGGGCCTGCCCAGAGTTTTGGCGCTTATACGCCAGCCGATGCCGCAAGGAAAGGCTTCGTGTTTGCCTGTGCGGCCGCCGCGTCCGGCTGCCCCGGACGGCTGCGCGCAAAATCGGCCACGCCGATAATTTACCATTTGATAAAAAATCGGACCCGTGGCAGGCTTTTGCAAATGCAAGACGCGGCGGGGGGACGGTTCATGCGCAACGAAACACAGACTCCGGGCATCGTGGGCGGCAGGTTGCCCGCCCAGGCCTATGAGGCCAATTTCACCGATCTTCACCCGCCGCTGACCGCGCATGAGGCCGCCGTGGCCGCCGACCGCTGCTATTTCTGTTTCGATGCGCCCTGCGTGACGGCCTGTCCGACAGATATCGACATTCCGCTGTTCATCCGGCAGATCCAGGCCGATCAGCCCGCCGCCGCCGCACGGACGATTTTCGACCAGAACATCCTGGGCGGGATCTGTGCGCGCGTCTGCCCGACCGAAACGCTGTGCGAGCAGGCCTGCGTGCGCGAAACGGCCGAGGGGCGCCCGGTGGAAATCGGGCGATTGCAACGCTTTGCCACCGATACGCTGATGCACGCGGGGGTGCATCCGTTCACGCGCGCGCCCGCGACGGGGCGGCGTGTGGCGGTGGTGGGCGCGGGTCCTGCGGGACTGTCCTGCGCGCATCGTCTGGCGCTGCGTGGCCATGACGTGGTGCTTTTCGATGCGCGCGCCAAGCCGGGCGGGCTGAACGAATTCGGCATCGCCGCCTACAAGACCCCCGGCGGTTTCGCCCGGGCCGAGATCGACTGGCTGATGCAGATCGGCGGGATCGAGCTGCGCATGGGGCAGGCCCTGGGCGGCGAGCTTGCGCTTGACGCGTTGCGTGGCGCATTCGATGCGGTGTTCCTGTCGATCGGGCTTGGCGGCGTCAATGTGTTGGCCGATCAGGACGAAGCCGGACAGAATGTCGGACCGGCCACCGATTTCATCGCGACGTTGCGCCAGTCGGCGGATCTGGCCGAGCTGCCGGTGGGGCGTCACGTTGTGGTGATCGGCGGCGGCATGACGGCGGTGGATGCGGCGGTGCAATCGCGGCTGCTGGGCGCGGAGACTGTCACCATCGTCTATCGCCGCGCGCAGGAAGACATGGCCGCCTCGCGCCATGAGCAAGAGCTGGCGACCGCGCGCGGCGTGCGGCTGATCTGCAATGCGCGGCCCGTGCGCGTGCTGGGCAACGGCGCGGTGCGCGAGGTGGAATTCGAATATACGCGCGAGGGCCCGTCGGGCCTCGAGGGCACCGGCGAGCGTTTTCGCCTGCCCGCCGATCAGGTCTTCACCGCGATCGGCCAGACGCTCGAAGCGCCGCCCAAGGGCGTGGCGCTGTCGGGTCGCAAGATCGCGGTGGATGCGCAGGGGCGCACATCCGTCGCAGGTGTCTGGGCGGGGGGCGACTGTGCGGCGGGGGGCGACGATCTGACCGTCACCGCCGTGGCCGAGGGGCGCGACGCTGCCGAGGATATCGACAGGACGCTGCGCGAAGGGGCCGGTTCATGAGCTATATCATGTGTTACGTCGCCGCCGTGAAGACCGCCCGCAAGGCCGATTATGCGGCCCATTCCAGGCGTGCGGCGCAGGTCTTTCGCGCGCATGGCGCGATCCGCGTCGTCGAATGCTGGGGCGATGCGGTGCCCGAGGGGGCGGTCACATCCTTTCCGCTGGCCGTCCGGGCTGAGCCCGACGAGACCGTCGTGCTTGGCTGGCAGGAATGGCCCGACCGCGCCACGCATCAGGCCAACATCGAGAACGCGATGAAAGACCCGCGGCTGCGCGAGGGCGGCAAGATGCCCTTCGACGGCAAGCGGATGATCTACGCGGGGTTCGACACCCTCGTCGACATGCAGGGAGACGACGACAATGGCTGATCTTTCGACCACCTTTCTTGGCATCCGCTCGCCCAATCCCTTCTGGCTGGCCTCGGCGCCGCCCACGGACAAGGAATACAACGTCCGCCGCGCGTTCCAGGCGGGCTGGGGCGGCGTGGTGTGGAAGACGCTGGGGCTGGACCCGCATGTCGTCAACGTCAACGGGCCGCGCTATGGGGTGATCCACGGCGCCGACCGGCGGGTGCTGGGGATCAACAACATCGAGCTGATCACCGACCGCCCGCTGGAGGTCAACCTGCGCGAGATCAAGGCGGTGAAGCGCGATTATCCCGACCGCGCCGTCATCGTCAGCCTGATGGTGCCTTGCGAGGAATGGGCGTGGAAGCAGATCCTGCCGCTGGTCGAGGATACCGGCGCCGACGGGATCGAGCTGAACTTCGGCTGCCCGCATGGGATGAGCGAGCGCGGCATGGGCGCGGCCGTGGGACAGGTGCCCGAATACATCGAGATGGTCGCGCGCTGGTGCAAGGCCAACACGCGGATGCCGGTGATCGTCAAGCTGACGCCCAACATCACCGACATCCGCCAGCCCGCCCGCGCGGCGCAGGCGGGCGGGGCGGATGCGGTATCGCTGATCAACACGATCAGCTCGATCACCTCGGTCAACCTCGACAGTTTCTCGCCCGAACCCTCGATCGACGGCAAGGGCAGCCACGGCGGCTATTGCGGGCAGGCGGTCAAGCCCATCGCGCTGAACATGGTGGCCGAGATCGCGCGCGATGCGCAGACCGCGGGCCTGCCGATCAGCGGCATCGGCGGGGTGACCACCTGGCGCGATGCGGCGGAATTCATGGCGCTGGGATGCGGCACGGTGCAGGTCTGCACCGCCGCGATGACCTATGGTTTCCGCATCATTGAGGAGCTGACGGCAGGGCTGTCGGGCTGGATGGAGGACAAGGGCTACAGCCGCACCGAGGAATTCGTGGGCCGCGCGGTGCCCAATGTCACGGACTGGCAGTATCTGAACCTCAACTACGTCGCTAAGGCGCGCATCGATCAGGCCGCCTGCATCAAATGCGGCCGCTGCTACGCCGCCTGCGAGGACACCAGCCACCAGGCCATCGCGATGAAGGAGGGCCGGGTGTTCGAGGTGATCGACGCCGAATGCGTCGCCTGCAACCTTTGCGTCAACGTCTGCCCGGTCGAGGGTTGCATCACCATGGAGCCGATGGCGGCGGGTCAGACCGACCCGCGCACCGGCCGCCGGGTGGAGCCGCGTTACGCCAATTGGACGACGCACCCCAACAATCCGGCGGCGCAGGCGGCGGAATGAGCCTTGCGCTTAGGCCCGCGGCGGCGGCTGGGGGGTCAGCAGGCGCGAGAAAAGCTGGTCGAGGAACTGTTCCGCCCCGTCGAAGGGGTCTTCGCCGCCCAGGATCGCGCGTACCTGCACGTCGAAGTCGGCGTAATGCTGGGTCATCGCCCAGATCGAGAAGATAAGGTGATAGGGATGCACCCGCGCCAGCCTGCCCTGATCGACCCAATTCTGAATCACCGCGGCCTTTTCATCGACCAGCCTTTTCAGATCATGCTGCAAATGGTCGGAAATGCGCGGCGCACCTTGCAAAACCTCATTCGCGAACAGCCTGCTTTCCTTGGGTTTCTCGCGGCTCATCGCCAGTTTCGCGCGGACGTAGCGCATCAGCTCCTCGCGCGGATCGCCGGCCGGGTCGAGCGCGCGCAGCGGGGCCAGCCAGTTCTTCATCAGCGCCGACAGCAGCGCGACGTGGATGGCCTCTTTCGAGGGGAAATAATAAAGCAGGTTGGGCTTCGAGAGGCCTGCCTCCTGCGAGATCTGATCGAGGGTCGAGCCGCGAAAGCCGTGCGCGGAAAACACATCCAGCCCCGCGCGCAGGATCGTGGCCCGGTTGCGCTTCTGGATGCGCGTCATCGGCGCGTCACCGGCCCCGGCGGTCGGAGGGGTCGCATCATCCATGGCGGCACGCGCGCCGACAGCTGCCCGAATTGGAGGCCCGCGTGCCGCGTTTCGCGGCGGGGCGCGATTCATCCAACGACGCCGGTGGAAAATATTGACTGACTATCATGCTCTGCTAGCGTGTTCTTGACCAACTGGTCAAAGCAGCAGACCCCATTCACGCCCTGCTGTCCAGAAGGAGTTGCCGATGACCCATTCCCCTACCTTTCCCGGAGAGAACCTGAAAATCAATGGTGATCGCCTGTGGAACAGCCTGATGGAGATGGCCCGTATCGGGCCGGGCGTGGCGGGCGGCAACAATCGCCAGACCCTGACGGACGAAGACGCCGAGGGGCGCGCGCTGTTCCAGACCTGGTGCCGGGAGGCCGGGCTCACCATGGGGGTCGACCGGATGGGCAACATGTTCGCAAGCCGCGCGGGCACGGACCCCGACGCGCTGCCGGTCTATGTGGGCAGCCATCTCGACACGCAGCCCACGGGCGGCAAATACGACGGCGTTCTGGGCGTTCTGGGCGGGTTGGAGATCATCCGTACCCTCAACGATCTGGATATCCGCACGCGCCACCCGATCGTGGTGACCAACTGGACCAACGAGGAGGGCACGCGTTTCGCCCCCGCGATGCTGGCCTCGGGCGTGTTTGCCGGGGTGCACAGCCAGGACTGGGCCTATGCGCGCGAGGACGCGGGGGGCAAGCGCTTCGGCGATGAGCTCAAGCGGATCGGATGGCAGGGCGAGGAGGAGGTCGGCAGCCGCAAGATGCACGCCTTCTTCGAGCTGCACATCGAGCAGGGCCCGATCCTGGAAGCCGAAGACAAGCAGATCGGCATCGTGACCCATGGGCAGGGGCTGAGCTGGACGCAGGTGACCCTCACCGGCAAGGACGCGCACACCGGCTCGACGCCGATGCCGATGCGGCGCAACGCAGGTCTGGGCATGGCGCGGGTGCTGGAAGCGGTCGACCGTATCGCCTTTGCCCATGCGCCCGATGCCGTCGGCGCCGCGGGCCACATCGAGGTTTTTCCCAACAGCCGCAATGTGATACCCGGCAAGGCCGTGTTCACCGTCGATTTCCGCAGCCCGGATCTGGAGGTGATCCGCCAGATGGAGCAGCAGCTTGAGGAAGCGGCCGGAAAAATATGTGACGATATGGGCTTGCAGGTCGAGTTTGAGAAAGTGGGTGGATTTGATCCCGTCGAATTCGACGCGGGCTGTGTCGGGGCGCTGCGCCGCGCGGCCGAGCGGTTGGGCTATTCGCACCGCGATCTGATTTCGGGCGCGGGGCACGATGCCTGCTGGATCAACCGCGTCGCACCTGCCGCGATGGTGATGTGCCCCTGCGTCGACGGGCTGAGCCATAACGAGGCAGAGGAAATTACCAGGGACTGGGCCACGGCGGGCGCCGAGGTGTTGCTGCATGCCGTGGTGGAAACCGCGGAGATCGTCTGAGGCAGGCCTAGAGGCCCCGAGGCCCGGAGGCCCTGTGGCCCTGAGGCCGGGGGCGCCGCCCCCGGAGCCCCCGGGGATATTTTCGACCAGAAGAACCGCCGCACAAGCAGCAAGGGCGGCGGTGAGCGTCAAGGGAGGAACGGCGATGAGCAAGGTCATCAAGGGCGGCACGGTCTGCACCGCGGACCGCAGCTGGCAGGCGGATGTGCTGATCGAGGGGGAGGTGATCCGCGCGATCGGCGAGGATCTGAAAGGCGACAGCTATATCGACGCCGAAGGCGCCTATGTCATCCCGGGCGGCATCGATCCGCACACGCATCTGGAAATGCCGTTCATGGGCACCACGGCGGCGGAAACCTTCGAAAGCGGCACCTGGGCCGCGGCGGCCGGGGGAACGACGATGCTGGTGGACTTCTGCCTGCCGGGGGCGGATGGCTCGATCAGGAACGCGATCCACGAATGGCACCGCAAATCGGCGCCGCAGATCTGTTCGGACATCGGCTATCACATGGCTGTGACGGGGTGGAACGAAAGCGTTTTCAATGAGATGAAGGACGCCGTTGAGATGGGCGTCAATTCTTTCAAGCATTTCATGGCCTATAAGGGTGCGCTGATGATCGAGGATGACGAAATGTTCGCCTCGTTCAACCGCTGCCGCGAGCTGGGCGCGCTGCCGATGGTGCATGCCGAAAACGGCGATCTGGTGTTCGAGATGCAGGCGCAGATGCTGGCCAAGGGCATCACCGGCCCCGAGGGCCACGCCTATTCCCGCCCGCCCGAATTCGAGGGTGAGGCCGCCAACCGCGCCATCACCATCGCCGATGCCGCCGGTGTGCCGCTTTATATCGTGCATGTGAGCTGCGAGCAGGCGCATGAGGCAATCCGCCGTGCGCGCCAGAAGGGGATGCGCGTCTATGGCGAGCCGCTGATCCAGTTTCTGACGCTCGATGAGAGCGAATATTTCGACAAGGATTGGGACCATGCCGCGCGCCGGGTGATGAGCCCGCCGTTCCGCTCGAAGGCGCATCAGGACGGGCTGTGGGCCGGGTTGCAGGCCGGATCGCTTCAGGTGGTGGCGACCGATCATGCCGCCTTCTCGACCGAGCAGAAGCGCATGGGGCGTGACGATTTCACCAAGATTCCAAACGGATCCAACGGGTTGGAGGAGCGCCTTGCAGTGCTTTGGACGCGGGGGGTGGAGACCGGGCGGCTGACGCCGAACGAGTTCGTTGCGGCAACTTCAACGAATGTTGCCAAGATATTGAACATATACCCTAAAAAGGGCGCAATTGTGGAGGGTGCCGACGCCGATATCGTGGTCTGGGATCCGAAGATCACCAAGACGATCAGCGCGTCGAACCATCATTCCGTGCTGGATTACAACGTCTTCGAAGGCTTCGAGGTGCAGGCGCAAAGCCGCTTTACCCTCAGCCGCGGCGAGGTGATCTGGGCCTGGGGACAGAACAGCCAGCCCAACCCGGGACGCGGCAGGTTCGTGCCGCGCCCGCCGTTCCCCTCGGCGCATCGGGCGCTGAGCAAGTGGAAGGCGCTCAACACGCCGCGTCAGATCGCGCGCGATCCGCTGAATATTCCGGCCGGGGTGTGATCGCCATGCCGATGCCGGACCCGCCGCAAGCCGTTCTGGAAACCGCGCTTTACGTCGACGATCTGGAAGAGGCCGCGCGGTTCTACGCCGAGGTGATCGGCCTGGAGGAGGTGCAGCGCGTGCCGGGGCGCCATGTGTTTTTCGGCTGCGGATCGGGGATGGTGCTGTTGTTCGATCCGCAGGCAAGCGCCCGGCCCTCCAGCGGGCTGCCGGTGCCCGTGCATGGCGCGCGGGGGCCTGGGCACATGTGTTTCCGTGTGTCCGGTCCGGCGCTGGAGGGCTGGGTTCAGTGGTTTGCGCAGCGGGAGGTGCCGATCGAAGCGGATTTCCATTGGCCGAACGGCGCACGCTCGATCTATCTTCGCGATCCTTCGGGGAATTCCATCGAGATCTCCGAGGCCAAATTATGGGGGCGGCCGTGATGAGGGCGCAGAAAGACCTCGCGCGGTTTGTAAATGTCGAGGGGGAGCGCGTTGAAAATAAGGAAAATTCAAGTGTCGACTCTGCCATCCTAGCGCGCGGGCTCGACCTGACGTTCCAGACCGCCGACGGCCCGGTTCAGGCCCTCAGTGATATTGATCTGGAGATCGGCAAGGGCGATTTCGTCAGCTTCATCGGGCCCTCGGGCTGCGGCAAGACCACGCTTTTGCGCGTCATCGCGGCGCTGGAGGAGCCGACGGGCGGGCAGATCAGCGTCAATGGCATGTCGCCGGATGCCGCGCGGCGGGCGCGGGCCTATGGCTATGTGTTCCAGGCGGCGGGGCTTTATCCCTGGCGCACCATCGCGGGCAACATTCGCCTGCCGCTGGAAATCATGGGGTTTTCCAAAAGCGAGCAGATCCGCCGCACCGAGCAGGTGCTTGAACTGGTGGAACTTTCCGGATTTGCGCGCAAGTTTCCCTGGCAGCTGTCGGGCGGTATGCAGCAGCGCGCCTCGATCGCGCGGGCGCTGGCCTTCGATGCCGATATCCTGCTGATGGATGAGCCCTTTGGCGCGCTGGACGAAATCGTGCGCGACCATCTGAACGAACAGCTTCTGGCGCTTTGGGCGCGCACCGGCAAGACCATCGCCTTTGTTACCCACTCGATCCCCGAAGCCGTCTATCTGTCGACGAAAATCGTGGTGATGTCGCCGCGCCCCGGTCGGATCAGCGATGTGATCGAAAGCCCGTTGCCGCGCGCGCGACCGCTGGAAATCCGCGACAGTCCCGAATTCATCGAGGTGGCGCATCGCGTCCGCGAAGGATTGAGGGCCGGGCATGGGTGAGCGGCGATGAGCGCGCAGGACCATAGTGCCGCCGCACCGGGCGCGGGGATCGGTGTGACCGGGGCGATGTTGCGCAGCGCCCGGCGGATGGGCGGCGCGGCTTTGCCGGTGATCGCGGTGATCTGTGCGCTGCTGGTGATCTGGTACGCCGCCGCGGTGGGCATGAACGCGGCCTGGGCGCGCGATCAGGCGGCGCGGCAGGACCGCACGCTGTCGATCACGCAGCTGGTCGCAGAGACCTGGTCGCAGGACCGCCCGCGCCTGCCCGTACCGCATCAGGTCGGCGCCGAGCTGTGGAACACCACGGTGGGCAAGCCCGTCACCTCCAAGCGCAGCCTGATCTACCACGGCTGGATCACCCTTTCGGCCACCTTGCTGGGGTTCGCCCTGGGCGCGGTGGCCGGCATCGTGCTGGCGGTGGGCATCGTGCACAGCCGCGCGATGGACATGAGCGTCATGCCCTGGGCCATCGCCAGCCAGACCATCCCGATCCTGGCCATCGCGCCGATGATCATCGTGGTGATGAATTCGCTGGGCATTCAGGGGCTGTTGCCCAAGGCGATCATCTCGGCCTATCTCAGCTTTTTTCCGGTGGTGGTCGGCATGGTCAAGGGCCTGCGCAGCCCCGATGCGATGCAGCTTGATCTGCTGCGCACCTATGGCGCCAATGCCTGGCAGGGGCTGATCAAGCTGCGGCTGCCGGCCTCGATGCCCTATCTCTTTGCCTCGCTCAAGGTTGGGGTCGCGGCCAGCCTGGTCGGCGCCATCGTCGGAGAGCTGCCGACAGGGGCCGTGCGCGGTCTGGGCGCGCGGCTGCTGGCAGGAAGCTATTACGGGCAGACGGTGCAGATCTGGTCGGCGCTGCTGGGTGCGGCGGTTCTGGCGGCGCTGCTGGTGGGGGCGATCGGGCTGGTGCAGCGGGTCACGCTGCGCCGCATGGGGTTCACGCGATGATCTGGGTTGTCGGGGCACTGGTGTTCTGGGCGCTGGCCTGGGCGGTGAACGCGCGGCTTGCGGCATCGGACGCCGCGTCGCGCCGCTGGGTCCGGCTGCTGGTGCCGGGGCTGTTCGGCCTGGCCGTTCTGGTGCTGTGGGAAGGCGTGGTGCGCGGCCTGCAGGTGCCCGGTGTGATCCTGCCGCCGCCCTCTGCCATCGGGGCGCGGTTTGCCGGCAGCCTGCCGATCCTCTGGGTCGACTTCGTGCAGACCTTTGTGAAAGGGGCGTTGACGGGCTATCTGATGGGCTGTGCGGCGGCGATCGCGGTGGCGGTGCTGATCGACCGCTCGCCGTTCTTGCAACGCGGGCTGCTGCCGGTGGGAAATTTCATCGCGGCGCTGCCGATCATCGGCACGGCGCCCATCCTGGTGATGTGGTTCGGCTTTGACTGGCAGTCGAAGGCGGCCGTGGTCGTGGTGATGGTGTTCTTTCCGATGCTGGTGAACACGGTGCAGGGGCTGGCGGCCTCGGATGCGATGCAGCGCGATCTGATGCGCACCTATGCGGCCGGCTATTGGCAGACGCTCTGGCGGCTGCGGCTGCCCGCGGCGATGCCGTTCATCTTCAACGGGCTCAAGATTTCGACCACGCTGGCGCTGATCGGGGCGATCGTGGCGGAATTCTTCGGCTCGCCGATCCGGGGCATGGGATTTCGCATCTCGACCGAGGTGGGGCGGCTCGGGCTCGACATGGTCTGGGCAGAGATCACTGTTGCCGCAATCGCGGGCTCGGCGTTCTATGGGATCATCGCGCTGATCGAAAAGGGCGTGACATTCTGGCACCCGTCGCAGCGGATTTGACAGAATACAACGAAAACAAGGAGGTAATTGATATGAAGCTGAATTTCAACGGATTGCGGGGCGCCGCCTGGGCCACAGCGATGAGCCTGGGCGCGGGCATGGCGCAGGCGGCGGACGATGTGACACTGCAATTGAAATGGGTCACGCAGGCCCAATTCGCGGGCTATTACGTGGCAAAGGACAAGGGCTTCTATGACGAAGAGGATCTGAACGTCACCATCAAGCCGGGCGGTCCCGACATCGCGCCCACCCAGGTGATCGCAGGCGGCGGCGCGGATGTGGTCGTCGAATGGATGCCGGCCGCCCTGGCCGCGCGGGAAAAGGGGTTGCCGCTGGTCAATATCGCGCAGCCGTTCAAGGCTTCGGGCATGATGCTGACCTGCCTCAAGGAATCGGGTGTGACGGGCCCGGAGGATTTCCCCGGCCGGACCCTGGGCGTGTGGTTTTTCGGCAATGAATATCCGTTCCTCAGCTGGATGAGCAGCCTCGATATCCCGACCGAGGGCGGCGACAAGGGGGTCGAGGTGCTCAAGCAGGGGTTCAACGTCGACCCCTTGCTGCAAAAGCAGGCCGATTGCATTTCGACCATGACCTACAACGAATATTGGCAGGTGATCGACGCGGGCATCCCGGCCGAGGATCTGGTGACCTTCAAATATGAGGATCAGGGCGTCGCGACGCTGGAGGACGGGCTCTACGTGCTGGAGGACAAGCTGGCCGACCCTGCCTTCAAGGACAAGATGGTCCGCTTTGTCCGTGCTTCGATGAAGGGCTGGAAATATGCTGAGGCCAATCCCGATGAGGCCGCGGAGATCGTGCTGGAAAACGACGACACCGGCGCGCAGACCGAAAAGCATCAAAAACGCATGATGGAAGAGGTCGCCAAGCTGACCGCCGGATCGAACGGCGCCTTGTCCGAGGAAGATTACCAGCGCACCGTCGACACGCTGTTGGGTGGCGGGTCCGACCCGGTCATCACGAAAGAGCCGCAGGGCGCCTGGACGGCCGAGATCACCGACAAGGCGTTGAAATAAGGCGCGGACCTTGCGTCATCCTTGCCCATGCGAAACAGGCCCGCCGGTGTCGGCGGGCCTGTCTGGTTCTCTGCAGGGGCGTCGGCATCGGGATCGCCGCGCCGAGGGCCGCGCAGATTATTTCATCGACGCGTTTTTCAGTACCACATTGCCGGAGAGCGCCTGATAGGAGCCCTTCTTGGTTTCCGGCATGTTCTTGATCTCGGATTCGTTGATCCGCGACAGCACCAGATCGTTGTTCACATAGCTGAACCGGTCGAGGGGCACGGCGACCAGGCGTTCGCCCATGCCGAGAAATCCGCCGACGCCGACCAGCGCGACCAGCTTGTTGTTCATGATGGCGATATCCTTGATCTCGCCCACGTCATTGCCCTGCGCGCCCTTCACCTCGGTGTCGCGGATGGAATCGACCTGCTTTTGCGCGATGGGCGCCAGGTCCTGTTCCATCTGCGGCGTCCACAGCATTGCGGCACCGGTCTGGGTGTTGGCGTTGCCGTTCACCTGCGCGGTTGCCGTGGCCGTTGCGGGCTGGTTGGCATTGGCACTGGCATTGGCGTTGTCCTGCGTGCCGCTTTCCTGCACACGCACCTGCGCCTTGCCCTGATCGACCTGGATGTTGGCATCCTTTTGCGTCTGCACGTTCACCTGCGGGTCCGCCTGCGAAACGTCGATCGCGGCCTTGCCGGAGGACTGGATGTCAACCTTGGGCTTGGCCTGCTTGACCTGAATGTCGGCCTTGCCACCGCTGTTGACCTGCACCTGCGGCTTGGCCTGTTTGACGTTCACCTCGGCCTCAGCGTCCTGGAAAACGATCTTGGGTTCGGGACGGATGAACTTGATCACCGGCTTCGGCTGCTGCACGGAAACCTGCGGATCGTTGGTCTGGACGTTCACGTCCGGCTTGGGCATGCGCACGGTGACGATGGGTTCGGGGATGCGCACGGTGACGGTGGGCTGCGCCTGTTCGACGGTGACCACCGGGGCCTGCTGTTCCACGGTGACGCGCGGCTTGGCCTGGGTCACGGTGATTTCGGGCTGGGGTTGTTCGACGGTCACCTCCGGCTGGCGCTGATCGACGCTGACCACCGGGTCCTTGACGTCGACAGAGACCTTGGGCTTGCCCTGTTCGACCAGAACTTCGCCGCCCTGGGTGTTCATGCTGGCGGCGGCATTGCCATCGACCTGCACGTTGCCCTGGGTCTGAGCCTGGGCCTGATTAGCGCCCTGCGTGTTGCTGCCGGCCTGCGCCTGCACGGTCGCCGCCGTGGACTTGTCGTCCTTTTGGGTCGTACCGGTGCTGGCGCTCTGTGCCAGAGCGCCGCTGCCGATCAGTGCCACGACGGCCACGGTTCCCAACATATTTGCGGTTTTCATCTCTTACTCCCTAAGACTGATTACGCAGTCACAACGGAGCAACAGGGGGGTAATGTTCCCCGAATTTTTACTTAATTCAATCCGGGCCAGTGCGATGGCCCGAATTCTGGGCGCTCTAGGGCAGAATGCGCGGCTTAGCCCGTGTTCATGCGGTTCGCGACCAGATCGTCCACCACCGCCGGTTCCGCCAGCGTGGAGGTGTCGCCAAGCGACCCGTGATCGTTTTCGGCGATCTTGCGCAGGATGCGCCGCATGATCTTGCCCGAGCGCGTCTTGGGCAGCCCCGGCGCCCATTGGATGAGGTCGGGCTTGGCGATCGGGCCGATTTCCTTGCGCACCCAGTCGCACAGTTCCTGGCGCAGCGCGTCCGATGGGGCCTCGCCCGCCATCAGGGTGACATAGCAATAAATGCCCTGGCCCTTCACGTCATGCGGGTATCCGACGACGGCGGCTTCGGACACCTTGGGGTGCGCCACCAGCGCGGATTCGACCTCTGCCGTGCCCATGCGGTGGCCCGACACGTTGAGGACATCGTCGACGCGGCCCGTGATCCAGTAATAGCCGTCCGCATCGCGGCGGCAGCCGTCGCCGGTAAAGTAATAGCCCTTGTACTGTTCGAAATAGGTCGCGACGAAGCGGTCGTGATCGCCGTAGACGGTGCGCATCTGCCCGGGCCAGCTGTCGGCGATGCACAGCACGCCCTCGGCCTCGGTCTGCTCGATCAGCTTGCCGCTTTCGGGCTCCAGCAGCACCGGCTGCACGCCGAAGAAGGGCAGGGTGGCCGACCCCGGTTTTGTCGCGATGGCGCCGGGCAGGGGGGTCAGCATGTGACCGCCGGTTTCCGTCTGCCACCAGGTGTCGACGATGGGCACATGGCCGCGGCCCACGACATCGTTGTACCAGTTCCAGGCCTCGGGGTTGATCGGCTCGCCCACGGTGCCCAGCACCTTGAGCGTCGAGAGGTCGTATTTTTCCACCGGCCCGCGCCCCTGACCCATCAGCGCGCGGATCGCCGTGGGGGCGGTGTAGAACTGGTTGACCTTATGCTTTTCGCAGACCGCCCAGAATCGGCCCGCATCGGGATAGGTGGGCACGCCCTCGAACATCAGGGTGATCGCGCCATTGGTCAGCGGGCCATAGACGATATAGCTGTGGCCCGTGACCCAGCCCACATCGGCGGTGCACCAGAAGACATCGCCGTCGTGGTAATCAAAGACGTATTGATGCGTCATCGAGGCGTACACCAGATAGCCGCCCGTCGTGTGCACCACGCCCTTGGGCTTGCCGGTGGAGCCGGAGGTGTAAAGGATGAAGAGCGGATCTTCCGCGCCCATCGGCTCGGGCGGGCAATCGGCGGAGGCTTTTTCCATGTGATGGCGATAGCTGTGGTCGCGCCCGTCCTTCATCGGCACGTCCGCGCCGGTGCGTTCGACCACCAGCGTCGTCACATCGCCGGAAATCTCCAGCGCGCGGTCGACGTTCGCCTTCAGCGCCGTGGCGCGCCCGCCGCGCGGGCCCTCGTCGGCGGTGACCACCAGCTTGGCGCCGCAATCCTCGATCCGGCTGCCCAGTGCTTCGGGCGAGAAGCCGGCGAAAACGATGGAGTGGACCGCGCCGATGCGTGCGCAGGCCAGCATGGCATAGGCCGCTTCGGGGATCATCGGCAGGTAGAGCACCACCCGGTCGCCGCGCGAGACACCCAGCGTCTTGTAGGTGTTGGCCAGCTTGCTGACGTTTTCGTGCAGCTCGCGATAGGTGATGTGGCGGCTGTCGTCGGGGTTGTCGCCTTCCCAGATGATCGCCGTCTGATCGGCGCGGGTGTCCAGATGCCTGTCGACGCAGTTGGCGCAGACGTTCAGCTGCCCGTCCTCATACCATTTGATCGAGACATCGGGATAGGCGAAGCTGGTGTTTTTCACCTTGGTGTAGGGTTTGATCCAGTCCAGCCGCTTGCCGTGTTCCGCCCAGAACGCATCCGGGTCGCGCACCGATTCCGAATACATCCGGTCATAGGTCGCCTTGTCGGCATGGGCCTTGCCCGCGAATTCCACCGAGGGCGCATAGCTTTTGTCAGTCATGGATCGGTCTTGTCCTCTTCCCTTGATGACGCGGGCCACGAAAAAGCGCGGGCGCGTCAGATAGCCAGATATTCCGCACGCAGGCGTTCATCCTCCAGAACCTCCTGCGCCGCGCCATCGTAGACGATGCTGCCGGTGTCGAGGATGACCGCACGATCGGCAAGTTTCAATGCCGCAACGGCATTCTGCTCGACAATCACGGTGGTCATCCCCTCGTCGCGGATCACGTTCAGCGTCCTGGCAATTTCCTGCACGATGACGGGGGCCAAACCTTCATAGGGTTCATCGAGCAGCAGAACCTTGATGTCGCGGGCCAGCGCGCGGGCGATGGCCAGCATCTGCTGCTCGCCGCCCGACAGGGTCACGCCCTCTTGCTTGCGGCGTTCTCTGAGACGCGGGAACAGCTGATAGATACGCTCCAGCGACCAGCCGACGGGTTCCACGATCTGGGCCAGTTGCAGGTTTTCCTCGACGCTCAGCCCGGCGATGATGCGCCGGTCCTCGGGCACCAGACCGATGCCCGCCACGGCGGCCTCATGGCTTTTCATCTTGTGCAGGGGCACGCCGTCCAGCCAGATCTCGCCCGCGCGCAGGGCGGGGTTGTCCAGCCGCGCGATGGCCCGCAGGGTCGAGGTCTTGCCCGCCCCGTTGCGCCCCAGCAGCGCCAGGATCTCGCCCTCGCGGATGGAAAAGCTGACGCCCTGCACGATGTAGCTTTCGCCGTAGTATGCGTGGATGTCATCGACCGAGAAATAGGCCGGAAGGGTGGCCGCACCGGCGGCCTGCGATGGGAATGCTGCGTTCATTCTGTGTCCTTTCGCGGCCGGGCCGCCATCGGCTGAAGAAGATCAGTGCGCCTGACCAAGGTAGGCTTCCTGCACCTTGGGGTGGCCCTTGATGTTGTCGGGCGTATCCTCGACCAGCGGCGTGCCCTGCGCCAGCACGGTGATCCGTTCGGCCAGCGAAAAGACGACGTGCATGTCATGCTCGATGATGGCCATGGTGATGTCGCGCTTGGCCTTTATTTCCTTGAGCAACTCGATGGTGTTGTTGGTGTCGGCCCGCGCCATGCCGGCGGTGGGCTCGTCCAGCAACAGCAGCCTGGGCTGCTGCACCAGACACATCGCCATTTCCAGCCGCCGCTTGTCGCCGCGCGACAGCGAGGCCGCGATCATGTGGCGCTTGTCCAGCATGTTGACGTCGGCCAGGATTTCCTCGGCCTGCTGGCGGATGTCGCTCTGCCCGCGCACCGAGGTGACGGCGTTCATCGCGAAGGCGCCGTCGCGTTTGGCGAAACAGGGGATCATCACGTTTTCGAACACGCTCAGATCGCTGAAGATCTCGGGCGTCTGGAACACGCGGCTGATGCCCATCTGGTTGATCTCATGCGGCTTGCGCCCCAGCACCGATTCGCCCTGAAAGGTGACCGATCCGCTGTCGGGGATCAGCTTGCCGACCAGGCAGTTCAACAGCGTGGATTTGCCCGCGCCGTTGGGTCCGATGATCGCGTGCACGGAGTTTTCCGCCACGCTGAGGTTGACGTTGCCCAGCGCCTGCAATCCGCCGAAGCGCTTGCCGACGTTCTTTACTTCCAGAATTCCCATCTGCTTGGCTCCCTATTCGGCCGGCTGCTTGGCTTTGCCTTCGGCTTCGGCGCCGCCGGCGTTGCGGCCGCGCCGCCGGAAAATGAACCGCCCGCAGCGCTGGCCGCCCTCGATCAGCCCGCCGGGCAGGAAGATCACCACAAGCATGAACATCAGACCCAGCGTCAGGCTCCAGCCATTGCCGACGAAGGGGTGCACGAGTGTCACCAGCAGGTTTTCGACCCCGTCGGGCAGCACGGAAAACCAGCCGTGCAGCACGTTGTCGTTGATCTTGGAGAAGATGTTCTCGAAATACTTGATGAACCCCGCGCCCAGCACCGGCCCCAGCAGGGTGCCCGCGCCGCCCAGGATGGTCATCAGCACCACCTCGCCGCTCGCGGTCCATTGCATCCGCTCGGCGCCCGCAAGCGGATCCATCGAGGCCAGCAGACCGCCCGCCAGACCGGCATACATGCCCGATATGACAAAGGCCGCCAGCGTATAGGGGCGCGAGTTCAACCCGGTGTAGTTCAGCCGGTTCTGGTTCGACTTGACCGCGCGCAGCATCATTCCGAAGGGCGAACGGAAAATACGGATCGACAGGTAGAAGGCCAGCAGCATGATCACCGCGCTGACGTAGAAGCCGACGTTCAGCTGCCATTCCCAGGCGCCCGCGAAGACGGTCGTGGTGTCGTTCATCTCGGCGCCGAAAAGGTTGGTGTAGCGCGCCGCGCCCGCCCCATCGAGGATGCGCGGGTCGCTCAGCGTGATCTGAAGCCCGGTCTCGCCGTTGGTGATCGGCGTCAGCACCGAATAGGCCAGGTTGAACGACATCTGCGCGAAGGCCAGCGTCAGGATCGAGAAATAGATCCCCGACCGGCGCAGAGAGATATATCCGATCACCACCGAAAACAGCCCCGCCACGATGACCGACAGCACGATGGCCGGGATCACGTTCATGCTGAGCAGCTTGAACATCCAGACCGCCGAGTAGCTGCCCACCCCCAGAAAGGCCGCATGGCCGAACGACAGGTATCCCGTCAGCCCGAACAGGATATTGAACCCGATTGCGAAGATCCCGTAGATCACGAAACGCTGCATCAGGTCGGGATAGCCCGCGTTGAACTGCGCCAGCGAGCTGTCGGTGGGAAAGGGGTTCATGATGATCGGCGCCAGCAGCGTGATCAGTGCCACGAACAGCAGCAGGGTGGTGTCTTTCTTGTCGAGACCCAGCATGGCCTATTCCTCCATCACGCCCTTCCGCCCCATCAGGCCGCGCGGCCGGGTCAGAAGGATAATGATTGCAATCAGGTAGATGATGATCTGGTCGATGCCGGGGATGATCGCCTTGACCTCGTTCATCGAGGCAAAGCTTTCCAGGATGCCCAGCAGGAACCCCGCCAGCACCGCGCCCGCAAGGCTGCCCATGCCGCCCACCACGACCACGACGAAGCTGAGCACGAGGAAATCCATGCCCATGTGATAGTTCGGGCTGTTGATCGGCGTGTACATCACCCCCGCAAGCCCCGCCACCGCGGCGGCGACGCCGAACATGATGGTGAACCGCTTGTCGATGTTGATGCCCAGCAGGCCCACGGTTTCCCGGTCCGCCATGCCCGCGCGCACCACCATCCCGAAGGTGGTGAATTGCAGGAAGGCGAAGACGCCTGCGATGATGATCACCGAGAAGGCGAAATAGACCATGCGCCAATAGGGGTAGATGATGACGTTGGGATCGAACCCCAGCAGCACGCCGAAGTCGAAGCTGCCGCGGAACACCTCGGGCGCGGGGGTGGGAATCGGGTTGGCGCCGTAGAAATACTTGATGATCTCCTGCAGCACGATCGCCAGGCCGAAGGTCACCAGGATCTGGTCGGCGTGGGGGCGCTTGTAGAAATGCTTGATCAGCCCGCGTTCCATCGCGAATCCCACCGCGATCATCACCGGGATGGCGACCAGGATTGCCAGCGGCACCGACCAGTCGATGATCGCCGCGCCGACCTCGGGGCCGAACCAATTCTCGATATAGGGCGTTTCCACCTTCATCGGGTTGCCCAGGAAATCCGTGCGCGTGGGATCGATCGTCACCTGCGATATCGTCAGGATGCGTTGCAGCGTGACGGCGCAGAAGGCACCGATCATGAACAGCGCCCCGTGGGCGAAGTTGACAACGCCGAGCGTGCCGAAAATCAACGTCAGGCCCAGCGCGATCAGCGCATAGGCGCTGCCCTTGTCCAGACCGTTGAGAACTTGAAGTAGGATGGCGTCCATCGTCCCCACCTGCCTATGGTGTTGGAAAGGCCCGCTGTTTCGGGCGGGCGAAACGTCCGGCCGCACGCGGTTGCGCGGCAGGTATGGAAATTCCGGCCGCGCAAATCGCGCGCGCGGCCGGGAGGTCGGGTGGTCAGCTCGGAACGGTTAGGCGCCGGGGTTGCACTTGCCCAGCGCGCCGCCTGCGAACATCGGGTGATCGGGCGGATAGGTGACCTGCGCGGCCGGGGTGACCTCGACGATTTCGACCAAGTCGAACTCGTTCTCGGGGTTTTCCTTGCCGCGCACGACGACCACGTCCTTGAAACACTGGTGGTCTTCGGCACGGTAAAGCGTGGGGCCATTGCCCAGGCCGTCGAACTCGAACCCTTGCAGGGCCTCGACCACGGCGCAGGGGTTGAAGCTGCCGGCACGGCTGACCGCATCGGCATAAAGCAGCGTCTGCGCATAGCAGGTCTGTGCGGCCTGCGACGGCGGGAAGCCGTATTTGGTGCCGAAGGACTTCACAAAGGCCTTGGTGCCCTTGTAGCGGTCGCCCATCTTGTCCTCGAGCTTCCAGTCCCAGTTCTGCGAGCCCACGATCCCGGCGATGTTCTTGCCCGCACCGCGCGCCATCAGCTCGGAATACAGCGGCACGACAATCTCGAACTGCTTGCCGTTGGCCTGCTTTTCACGCAGCCCGAACTGCACGGCATTGGTGAGAGAGTTCACCATGTTCCCGCCGTAGTGGTTCAGGATCAGCACATCGGCGCCCGAATTCAACACCGGCGCGATGTAGGAGGAGAAATCGGTCGCGGCCAGCGGCGTGCGCACCTTTTCCACCGTCTGCCAGCCCATCGCCTCGGTCGCGGCGGCGATCGATTCTTCCTGCGTCCAGCCCCAGGTGTAGTCGGCCGTCAGGTGATAGGCCTTGCGGTCCTTGCCGTAGAGCTTTTCCAGCACCGGCGCGAGGGCGGCGGCCGACATGTAGGCGTTGAAGAAGTGGCGGAAACCGTTGGCTTTCTTGTCCTTGCCGGTGGTGTCGTTGGAATGCGTCAGACCGGCCATGAAGATCACGCCCGCTTCCTGGCACAGCCCCTGAACGGCCACGGCCACGCCCGAGGACGAGCCGCCGGAAATCATGATGGCGCCGTCTTTTTCGATCATCGATTTGGCAGAGGCGCGCGCGGCGTCGGATTTGGTCTGGGTGTCGCCGGTGACGTATTTCACCTTTTTGCCCAGGATGCCCGTGCCGTCCAGCTTTTGCGAGCTGAAGGTCTGCATCATGCCGCCGTCGCCTTCGCCGTTCAGATGCTCCACCGCCAGTTCAAAGGCGCGCAGCTCGTCGGCGCCTTCGTCGGCATAGGGGCCCGACTGCGGCACGTTGAAGCCCAGCGTGACGCTGTCGCCCTGCGGCGCATTGGTGAATCCGGTATCCGACGCCGCCCAGGCGGCTCCGGTGAAAAGCGTGGGCATGGCAAGGCCGGCGCCCGTCGCGGCACCCGTCCCGAGTAGTCCCCGACGCGTCAGGTTGCTCTTGGTCATGTAAATCCTCCCTAGAATTTCCTTGCGGCGAAGCCTCCTCGATCCGCTGCAAGCTCTCTTTACAGAGATGTCGCGATAGTCCGCGCTAAATGAAAATCACGCAACAAATCCTTCTTTCACAATGCCTTTTTTGTAAATTTCTCTACAAATTAGCGCAGTTTTCTGTAAAGTAATTATCTCGCGGGTGCAAAATCGACGCCGGATGAACAGGAAGGGCGGGGACATGCCAACCAAGGGGATCACGGGCAAACGCATAAGGGAGCGGCGCCTCCTGCACGGCATGAAGCAGGCGGAACTCGCTGCGGAGGTGGGCATTTCGGCCTCTTACCTCAATCTGATCGAACACGACCGGCGGCGGATCGGCGGCAAGCTGCTGCTCGAGATCGCGCGCAGGCTCGATGCGGATGTCTCCGCGCTGACCGAGGGCGCGCAGGCGGAATTGCTCGACGGGCTGCGCAGCGCGGCCGCCTATGCGGGCGAGCAATCGCTCGACCGGCGGGCGGCCATAGAGGTCGCGGCGAGCGAGCAGCTGGCCGGGCGGTTTCCCGGCTGGGCGGGGCTGATCGTCAGCCAGAGCCAGCAGATCGCGATGCTGGAGCGTTCGCTGGAAGGGCTGAGCGACCGCCTGGCCCATGATCCGTTCTTGTCCGAAAGCCTGCACGCCATGCTGTCGAGCGTGACGGCGATCCGCTCCACCGCGTCGATCCTGCGCAACACGCCCAATATCGACGAGGATTGGCGCAAGCGCTTTCAGGCCAACATCTTCGACGACAGCACCCGGCTGGCGGAGACGTCGCAGGCGCTGGTGTCCTGGTTTGATACGATGGCGCAGCGCGATGTCGGTTTCGCCACGCCGCTGGAACGGGCCGAGGCGCTTCTGGACGCGCGGGGCCATCATCTGCCCGAGCTGGAGGAAAACCCCGACGGCGCGGCGGATCTGGCGCGCGATCTGGCGGCGGGACAATCGGCGGCCTTCCTGTCGGTGGTGCAGCGCATCGTCACGCAATATGCCGCGCTCAGCCGGGCGCTGCCGCTGGGGCGGGTCCGCGCGGCGCTGTCCCGGCTTGGGTTCGATCCCGGCGCGCTGGCGCAGGATCTGGGCGCGCCGCCGCACGATGTCCTGCGGCGGCTGGCGACGCTGCCGCCCGGACCCGATGTGCCGCAACTCGGTCTGATCCAGTGCGACGCGGCCGGGGCGCTGACCTTCCGCAGACGGCTCGAGGGCTTCGCCATGCCCAAATTCGGCGCGGCCTGCGCGCTCTGGCCCCTGTTTCAGGCGTTGCACATGCCGCTTACCCCGCTGTCGCAACGCGTGGAAATGCCCGGCGGGCAGGTGTTCGACACCTACAGCGTCGCCTGGCACAGCGTCGCCGCGCAATTCGGCCGCGCACCGGTGTGCGACGCGGTGATGCTGGTGGTCCCCACGTCGGATGCCTCGTCGGATTCCCTGTCGGATTCCGCGTCGCCCGAACGCGCTGCGGATGCGCGCGCGCGCCGCGATGCAGCGCCCGTCGGCGGGTCGTGCAGGCTCTGCCCGCGGGAGGTTTGCGCGGCGCGCAGGGAACCCTCGATCGTGCTGGAAGGTCTCTGAGCCGCCGCGGCTTTTGACACCGATGCCAATCCGGGCATTATAGGCGGCAGACCGCCGGGAAAGGCGGCATCCGGCATCTGGGAGGAGACGCATTCGTGGGCAACACGGTCCTGTTGATCGAGGATGAGCCGAACATCACCGAAGCCCTGCGGTTTTTGCTCAAACGCGAAGGCTGGGTTGTCGCCACCCATGCCGACGGGGCGAGCGCACTGGCGGCGGTGCGTCGCCTGTCGCCCGATCTGGTGGTGCTCGATGTGATGCTGCCCAACCGCAGCGGTTTCGACATCCTGCGCGATCTGCGCGCCGATCCCGCGACCGGCGGGCTGCCGGTGCTGATGCTGACCGCCAAGGGGCAGGCCAAAGATCGCGCGCTGGCCGAAAGCTATGGCGTCAGCCGGTTCATGACCAAGCCCTTTTCCAACCAGGACATCGTCGCGGCGGTGCAAGAACTCGTGCAGCCGTGAAGGACCGCGCAGCCCCCCTTTTTCTGGAACAGCGCAGCTATCGCCGCCGTCGGTTGATCGACGCGGCAAGGGTGCTGCCGGTGGCGGCGCTGGTGCTTTTCATCATGCCCGCGCTGCTGGGCGCCGGGCGCGAAGGCGGCATGGCCAGGCTGGTGATCTATTTCTTCGGCGTCTGGTTCCTGCTCGTGCTGGGAACGGCGCTCCTGTCGCGCGCGCTCAGCCGACGTGACGGAGACCGCGAAAGCGCGCGCTGATGGTGTCCTTCAACCTTCTGATCGCCGTGGCGGTCGCCTATGTCGCGGCGCTGTTCGGCGTTGCCTTCTGGGCGGAGAACCGGGCGCGGCGTGGTCAGGACAGCTGGCTGCGCTCTCCGCTGATCTACACGCTGTCGTTGTCGGTCTACTGCACCGCCTGGACGTTCTACGGCGCGGTCGGCTATGCGGCGCGCTCGGGGCTGGAATTCGTGACCATCTATCTGGGTCCGACGCTGGTGTTCGTCGGCTGGTGGTGGGTGCTGCGCAAGCTGGTGCGCATCGGGCGCACGCAGCGGGTCACCTCGATCGCGGATCTGGTGTCCTCGCGCTTCGGCAAATCCAACGCGCTGGCGGTGATCGTGACGCTGCTGGCGGTCACCGGCACCACCCCCTACATCGCGTTGCAACTGCAATCGGTGGCGCTGTCGGTCGCCGTCTTCGCGCCGCCAAGCAGCGCGGGCTGGGGGCTGGGGGATGCCAATTCCACCGCGATCTGGGTGGCGGGGGGGCTGACCGTCTTTACCATCCTCTTCGGCACCCGCAATCTCGACGCGAACGAGCGCCACCACGGCGTCGTCATGGCCATCGCGGTGGAGGCGGTGGTCAAGCTGTTCGCGCTGCTGGCGGTCGGTGTCTTTGTGGTGTGGGGCGTGGCGGGCGGCGCGGGCGACATGCTGGCGCGCATCGACGCGTCGCCGCTGGCCGCGACCGGCTTCGTGGCGGACCGCTGGATCGGGCTGACGTTCCTGTCGGCGGCCGCGGTCGTCTGCCTGCCGCGCATGTTCCAGGTGCTGGTGGTCGAAAACGCGGACGAGCGGCACCTGAACACCGCCGCCTGGGCCTTTCCCGCCTATCTGATGGCGATGAGCCTGTTCGTCGTGCCCATCGCCGTGGTGGGCATGGATCTGCTGCCCGCGCAATCCAACCCCGATCTCTTTGTGCTGACGCTGCCGCTGAGCCAGGGGCGCGGCGGGCTGGCGATGCTGGCCTTTCTGGGCGGGTTTTCCTCGGCCACCTCGATGGTGATCGTGGCCTCCATCGCGCTGTCGACGATGGTGTCGAACCATATCGTCATGCCGCTGTGGCTGAACCTCAAACGCGGCGGCGCGACGATGTCGGGCGATGTGCGCAACATCGTGCTCCTGTCGCGGCGCATCAGCATCGGCGCGGTGCTGTTGCTGGGCTATGGTTATTTCCGGCTCTCGGGGGGCGGCACGGCGCTGGCGGCGATCGGGCTGATCTCCTTCGCGGGCGTGGCGCAGATCCTGCCCGCGCTGCTGGGCGGCATCTTCTGGCGCGGGGCCACGCGCTGGGGGGCGGCGGCGGGGCTGCTGGCGGGGTTCGCGCTTTGGGCCTATACGCTGTTTCTGCCGAGCTTCGGTGCGGGGGCGGTGTTTTCGCCCGAGCTGCTGGCCCAGGGGTCGGCAGGCATCGGCTGGCTGCGTCCGCAGGCGCTGATGGGGTTGGGCGGGCTCGACCCGCTGGTCCATGCGCTGATCTGGAGCATCGGCGTCAACGCCACGCTGTTCATCGTTATCTCGCTCGTCACCTTTCCGACGCCGCTGGAACGGTTGCAGGGCGCGCAGATGGTCAATGTGTTCGAACATTCCACCCGCGCGCAGGGCTGGACCGGCAGCCTGGCCGAGGCCGAGGATCTGCTGGTCATGTCGCAGCGCATCATCGGCGCCAAACAGGCGCAGGCGCTGTTTCAGGACGCGGCCGCGCGACAGGGCAAGAGCGGCTATCTGCCCGACCCCACGCCGCAGTTCATCGAGCATCTGGAACGCCAGCTGGCGGGGTCGGTGGGCGCGGCGACGGCCCATGCGATGGTCGGCCAGATCACCGGAGGATCGGCGGTATCGGTGCAGGATCTGCTGGCCGTCGCCGATGAAACGGCGCAGATGCGCGAATATTCCAGCCAGCTGGAGGCCAAATCGGACGAGCTGGCGCGCGCGGCACGCCAGCTGCGCACGGCAAACGAAAAGCTGACCGAAATCTCGATCCAGAAGGACGCCTTCCTCAGCCAGATCAGCCATGAGCTGCGCACGCCGATGACCTCGATCCGTGCCTTCGCGGAGATCCTGCGCGATTCCGAAGGACTGGGCGAGGGCGATTTGTCGCGCTATTCGGCGATCATCCATGACGAGAGCATCCGCCTGACCCGGCTGCTCGACGATCTGCTGGATCTGAGCGTGCTGGAACACGGGCAGGTGGTGCTGCACCGCAGCCGCGTCGCGCTGTGCGACGTGCTCGACCGCGCCGAGGCTTCGGCCGGGCAGGGCGGCAGGGAGGGCGGCAAGCGGGACGGCGGGCAGGGCCTCCGCCTGCGCATCCTGCGCGACCGCGCGCAAGAGGCGCAGCTGCTCGACACCGACGCCGACCGGCTGGCGCAGGTCTTCATCAACCTGATCGGCAACGCGCGCAAATACTGTGCCGCCGATGAGCCGCAGCTGCGTATCACCGCGCGCGGTCACGCCGATCGGCTGGAGGTCGATTTCATCGACAACGGCACCGGCATTCCCGAGAAAAGCCAGGCGATCATCTTCGAGAAATTCACGCGTCTGTCGGACGAAAGCGCCGCCGGCAGTGCCGGGCTGGGCCTGGCCATCTGCCGCGAGATCATGACGAAGCTCGGCGGCACGGTGACCTATCTGCCCGGTCAGGGCGGCGCCGCCTTTCGGGTGGTGCTGCCGCTGGGGGCCGGATGATCGGGTCGGTGCGCTCAGCGCCCCGCCAGCATGTTGATCTGCTGGCGGATGCCTTCCAGCGGATACCCTGCCTGGGCGGTGGCCGACAGGATCTCGTCGGTGGGGATCGTGCCTGCGCTGGACAGGGCCCAGACCACGGTGGACCGGGTGCCGGAGGCGCAATAGGCCAGCACCTTGGCCCCGTCGCGCAGCGCCTCGCGCTGGTCGTCGGGATTGGCCGCGTTCATGCCGCCGCCGACGACGGGGTTGTAGACGAATTCCAGCCCCGCGTCCTGCGCGGCCTGCGCCATCACCTGGCCCTGCAAGGCGGGCGGGTTTTCCAGATCGGGCCGGTTGCACACCACGCGCGTGAAACCGGCCTTGCGGATCTCGGCCATGTCTTCGGGCGCGATCTGGGGGGTGACGGCGTAGGTCTGGGTCAGCGGGCGAATATCCATATCGGGGGTCTTTCCGTTACTTGGTGCCTAGGGCGCGCGCGGGCGGGTGCGTATCAGGCCAGCAATATGCCCACGATAACCATCATCAGGCCGATCGCCGACAGAAAAAGCGCGGCCATGTTCCATGCGACGATGCGTTGCAGCCGCGCGCGCAGGGCCGCATCGGGCAGGCCCGCCTTGCGCGCCCGCACGGCCATGACGATGCAGGCGATCAGTCCGGCCAGGCCGGCCAGCGATACAAGCGTTCCGAGCCAGACAAGAATTTCCATGCGCGTCTCCCGTTGCGGCGTTGCGGGTACTGCAACCGCGCCGCGCAGGCAAGAGAGACTTGCGGCGCGCTCGGCACGCGGCTAGTCAGCCTCATCACCATTCCGGAGGCAGGTATGAGCGAAGACGTCACAGAATCCAGCAGCTACCGCGTCACGGCCGACGAGCTGCGTCAATTCGTCGAGCGGATCGAGCGGCTGGACGCCGAAAAGAAGGATCTGGCCGAACAACAGAAAGAGGTCATGGCCGAGGCCAAGGGCCGCGGTTACGATACCAAGGTGCTGCGCAAGATCATCTCGCTGCGCAAGCGCGACAAGGACGACATTGCCGAGGAAGAGGCCGTGCTGGAGATGTACATGCAGGCCCTGGGCATGTAGGCGCATCCCGGCGCCCCCCGCGGGCGCCACAGCGACAGGACGATCCAGATGGATTACAAGAAATCGGGCGCCCCCCGGCCGGACAGGAACACACCCGCGCACCGGGAACATAATTCCAAGGGCACGCGAAAGAATCCTTACGACGCCCGGGCGTCAAAGGCCGATCTGGTCGCGCGCCTGAAGGCCGCCGCCGAAGCGCGCAAGGCCCGGGCCGACGATTGAGGCGGACGGCGTTTCGTCTCGCTCCCGCAGCCTGCGCGATCACGCTGCGGGAGCACGCGCCTAATCTTCCAGAATCACCAGCGCATGGCGCTTGCGCCCCGCGCTCAGCTTGATCGGCTGCGCCAGATCCTGCGCGCCGATCACCAGGCCTGCATCGGTCAGCGGCGCGTCGTTCAGCCGCGCGCCGCTGTCGGCGATCAGACGCTTGGCGTCCTTTCCCGATTTGGCCAGCGTGCTGCGCACGATCAGCTGCACCACGGAAATGCCCTCGCCCAGTTCGGCGCGGCTCAGGCGCAGGGTGGGCAGATCGTCGCCCGTGCCGCCCTCGGCAAAGACCTCATGCGCCGTCGCTTCGGCCTTTTGCGCCGCCGCGCGCCCGTGGCACAGCGCCGTGACCTCATTGGCCAGCACGATCTTGGCATCGTTGATCGCTGCACCGTCAAGCGCCGCCAGACGGTCGCATTCCGCCAGCGGCAGCTCGGTGTAAAGCTTCAGGAACCGGCCCACGTCGGCGTCGCTGGTGTTGCGCCAGAACTGCCAGAATTCATACGGGCTGCGCAGCTGGGGGTTCAGCCATACGGCGCCATCCTGCGACTTGCCCATTTTCTTGCCGTCCGACGTGGTCAGCAAGGGCGAGGTCAGCCCGAAGATCTGATGATCCAGCACCCGCCGCGTCAGGTCGATCCCGTTGACGATATTGCCCCATTGATCCGACCCGCCCATCTGCAACACACAGCCGTAG
>NZ_JBRBUA010000042.1:0-62641 GCF_052826345.1 Brevirhabdus sp.
AGCGTTCGGCGTCATAGCGCGGCATCGAGGTGTGCATCATCTCGACCGCGCAGCAGGCCAGCCCGAAGGTCATCCAGTGCAGGCTGCCGGTGCGCGCCCAGTTGATGACATCCTCGGTGGAGGTCAGCAAAAACCCCTTGTCCTGCAGGTCACGATTCAGCGCCTGCGTGGTGACCTCGCGATCGGGACCGGCGGTGTTGGCGCCGGTGGCGATGCCCGTGCTCACTCCCATTCCATCGCTCCCTTCTTCCACTCATAGGCAAAGCCGATGGTCAGGACCGCCAGAAAGACCATCATCGACCAGAACCCCAGATCGCCCACGTCGCGAAACGCGACGGCCCAGGGAAACAGGAACGCGACCTCGAGATCGAAGATAATGAACAGGATCGAAACGAGATAGAAGCGTACGTCGAATTTCATCCGCGCATCATCGAAGGCGTTGAATCCGCACTCATAGGCGCTGACCTTCTCGGGATCGGGGTTGCGTACCGCCACCACCGCCGCGGCGGCGATCAGCACCACCCCCAGACCCAAGGCCAGGGCCATGAAGATCAGGATCGGCAGGTATTCCCTCAGAAGAACGTCCACAGGCTGGCTCCTTCCAATGCGCCGACAACGACACATCCGGTTGACAGGTTGCCACGGGTTTATCCCCGCCCCCCGGCGGGGTCAACCGAACCCGGCATGCCTGCGCACACGCGATGTGGATCGAGTTAAGAAAAATTTAAGCCGACGGCGCCACGCGTACCGTTCGCGAAAGCCGTGCGGCCGGGTCTATGCGCCTCAACCGGCCGCCCAGCGCGGCGCGCGCTTGTCGAAGAAGGCGGCGATTCCCTCGGCCGCCTCGTCGCCCTCCCATTGCGCCACCAGCGCGGCCACCGACATCTCGATGACCTCGCGGTCGATCCGCGGCCCCAGCGCGCGCAGCAACCGCTTGGCCGCGGCCACCGCCCCCGGCGCGGTCGCGAGGTAGGGGAGGATCTCCTCCTCCACCGCGGCGTCAAGCGCAGCGGCAGGCACCCGGCGCGCCAGCAGATCCAGCGCGCAGGCCTCGGCCGCGTCGAAAAGGCGGCCCGACATGAACACGCGCCGTGCCTTGGCCTCGCCCATCCGGGCGGCGACATAGGGACCGATGGTGGCCGGGATCAGGCCCAGCCGCGTTTCCGTCAGCCCGAAGCGGGCGGTCTCCACCCCGATGGCCACGTCGCAGACCGACATCAACCCGATCCCCCCGCCGAAGGCCTGCCCCTGAATGCGCCCGATCAGCGGCTTCGACAGCCGGTTGAGCGCATCGAGCATTTCGGCCAGCGCCCGCGCGCCCGAAGCGCGGGTCCGCGCATCGGCCTCGATCTGCGCGCGCATCCAGGCCAGATCGCCGCCCGCGCAGAAACTGCCGCCCGCCCCCGTCAGCACGACGACGCGCACCGCCGCTTCGTCGTCCAGCCAGCGCGCCGCAGCGACCAGTTCGGCCAGCATCCGCGCCGACAGCGCGTTGCGCCGCTCCGGCAGGTTCAGCGTCAGCCGCGCGACCCCGCGCGCGTCCACATCCAGCGTGATGGTCTGATACTCCGCCACGGCCCGCCCCTTCTTCTGGTTGCAAATATCCAAACCCGACGCGGCGGCCCGGCACCGCACACCCGGTACCGCGCATCCGCCGATCCCCACCGCAATCGCGGCCTCAGGTTCAGGCTCAAGCTCAGGCCGCCGAAGGGCTGCGCATCGCCTGTGCCATCCGCGCCGCCTCTGCGAGGCGCGCCGGGTCCAGGCGGGTTTCATAGCCCAGCGCCGCCAGCCGGTCGGCCAGCTTCTCGGTGGCGAGGTTGCCCTCCGCCCCCGGCGCATAGGGACAGCCGCCCAGACCGCCCGTCGCGGCGTCGAACACGCGCAGCCCGCGGCCCAGCGCGACCTCGACATTTTCCAGCGCGCGCCCGGCCGTGTCGTGAAAATGGCCCGAAAGCCGATGCGGCGGCACATCCTGCAACACCGCGCGCAGCAGCGCGTCGACCGCCTCGGGCGTCGCGCGGCCCAGCGTGTCGCCCAGCGACACCTCGTAGCAGCCCATCGTGAACAGCGCCTCCACCACCTGGGCCGCCTGACCCGCCGACACCGCCCCCTCGAAGGGACAATCCGTCACGCAGGACACATACCCCCGCACCGGCAGGTCGATGTGCCGCGCCGCCTCGAGCACCGGCGCGAACCGCTCCAGGCTCTCCACGACCGAGCAGTTCAGATTGGCCTTGCTGAACCCCTCCGACGCCGAGGCGAAGACCGCGATTTCATCCACCCCGGCATCCAGCGCCCGCCGGTAGCCCTTCATGTTGGGCGTCAGCGCCGCATAGCCCACGCCCGGCTCCCGTCGGAGACCCGCCAGCACGGCATCGGTATCGGCCATCTGAGGAATCCACCTGGGGCTGACGAAACTGCCGACCTCGATCCGGCGGAAGCCCGCCCCGCTCAACACGTCGATCAGCGCGATCTTGTCGGCGGTGGCGATCGTCGCGCGCTCGTTTTGCAGACCGTCGCGCGGGCCCACCTCGAAGATCTCGACATAGTCAGCCATTCCAAACCTCATAAAAGTCGCGTTTGTAGAGCAGCTCCGCCCCCTCGGGCGGCAGGCTAGCGGCGAAGGAGGGGCGCTCGGTGATCCGGTCGTACCATTTCGCCAATTCCGGGAACGCCTCCAGCCGCACGAAATGGCGCGCCATGTAGACGGCCTGCCCGACGCTGATGTCGGCGGCCGAAAAGCCGCTGGTCAGCAGGTAGTCGCGGTTTTCCACCGGCGTCGACAGCCGCCCCTCGATCGCCTCGAAACATTTGCCCAGCCGCGCGGCCTCCAGCTTCATCACGATGGGGCTGCGCATCGCATCGTCGTATAGCGCGATATGCTGCTGGGTCAGCGCGGCACTGTGCTGGCTGACGGTCTCGGCGAAATGCACCCAGGTCAGCCAATCCGGCCGGTCCGGGTCCTGGGGATTGCGCCCCAGCCGATCCGGCGAATGGCGTTCGCACAAAAGCTCGGTGATGGCGCCCGATTCGAACACCACGTCGCCCTCGATCTCCAGCGCGGGCACGCGGCCCGCGGGGTTCAGCGACAGGTATTCGGGCGAGCGCAGCGATTTGTCGAAGGGATGGATTTGCAACTCGAACTCCAGGTCCAGCTCATTGAGCAGCCAGAGCGAGCGCATGGAACGGGTTTCGTGGCAGTGATGCAGCCGGATCATTCAGGCGCGTCCTCCTCTTCATCCGCCAGCCGGATGAGTGCTGCGCCAGCTTCCACCTGATCGCCCGCGGCTGCAAGCAACTCGGCCACGCATCCGTCGCGCGGCGCGCGCAGCGTGTGTTCCATCTTCATCGCCTCCAGCACAGCCAGCGGGTCGCCCGCCGCGACGCGCGCGCCCTCGGCGACCGCGATCGACTTGACCGTTCCGGGCATCGGCGTCTCCACCAGATTGCCGCCGCGCCCCGCCCGCGCCGTGCGATCCAGCGGATCGACGTGGTGAAAGACCCAGGCCGCCTGCCCGAAGATCACGATCCGGGTCCGGTCCACGGCCGCTTCTTCGTCGCGGGCGCGATGCACCTGCATCCGCAGCCTGCGCCCGTCGCAGATCCAGCCCGCCCCGCGCCGCTCCAGCACGACCTCGGGCGCGCCGTCCCATTGCGCGGCGACGCCGGCGGGCATGATCCGCAAGAACACCTCATGGCGCGCGCCCTCCCATTCCAGCACCACCCGCCAGCGCAAGGGCGCCCAAAGCGCGAAACCCTCGCGCGCGTCCCCGCGCGGCCCGCCTGCGTCCCGCAGCCCCGTCGGCCCGGCCGCCCCCGTCGCCGCCTCGAACGCAGCCAGGGCGATGGCGGCGCCGGGGGGCGGCGCCACGGCGGCGAGCGTCTCCAGGTGCCGCGCGATCAGGCCGGTATCGACCCGTCCGGCCGCGAAATCCGGCTGCACCAGCAACTTGCGCAAAAACGACAGGTTGGTCGTCACACCCGCAACCTGTGTGTCGCCCAGCGCCCGTTCCAACGCCAGCCGCGCGGCGGCCCGATCCGGGCCATGGGCGACGATCTTGGCGATCATCGGATCGTAGAACGGGCTGATCCGGTCGCCCGCCACAACGCCGCTGTCGACGCGGCACCCGGTGGCAAAGCGCAGATGGGCCAGACGCCCCGTCGCGGGCAAAAACCCCGCCTGCACATCCTCGGCGTAAAGCCGCGCCTCGAACGCATGGCCGTCGATCGACAGATCTTCCTGGCGGGCGGGCAAAGGCTCCCCGGCTGCCACGCGCAGTTGCCACTCGACCAGATCGACGCCGGTGATCGCCTCGGTCACCGGATGCTCGACCTGCAACCTGGTGTTCATCTCCATGAACCAGAACCGGTCGGCGCGCAGCCCGTCCGAGCCGTCGACGATTAATTCCACCGTGCCCGCCCCGCTATAGCCGATGGCGCGCGCCGCGCGCACCGCCGCCTCGCCCATCGCCGCGCGCATCGCTTCGGTCATGCCGGGCGCGGGGGCTTCCTCGATCACCTTCTGGTGGCGGCGTTGCAGCGATCAGTCGCGCTCGAACAGATGCACGGCATCGGCGCCGTCGCCGAAGACCTGCACCTCGATGTGGCGCGGCGCGGTCACGTATTTCTCGATCAACACCGCATCGTTGCCGAAGGCCGTCGCCGCCTCGCCCCGCGCGGATGTCAGCGCCGCGTCGAACTCCGCTTCCGCCTCGACCAGACGCATTCCCTTGCCGCCGCCGCCCGCCACGGCCTTGACCAGCACCGGATAGCCGATCATCGCCGCCTCCTGGCGCAACCGTTCGTCCGCCTGGTCATGGCCGTGATAGCCCGGCACCACCGGCACGCCCGCCGCCTCCATCAGCTTCTTGGCGGCGTCCTTGAGACCCATGGCGCGGATCGCGTCGGCCGAGGGCCCGATGAAGATCAGTCCCGCCTCATCCACCGCCTGCACGAAATCGGGGTTTTCGGACAGAAACCCATACCCCGGATGGATCGCCTGCGCGCCCGCCGCCTGCGCCGCCGCGATGATCGCCGCGCCGCGCAGATAGCTGTCGTGCGGACGCGATCCGCCGATCGCGATGGCATGATCGGCCAGCAGCACATGGCGCGCATTCGCGTCGACATCCGAATGGACCGCCACGCATTCCACGCCCAGCCGCTGCGCCGTCGCGATGATCCGGCAGGCGATCTCGCCCCGGTTGGCGATCAGAATCCTGTCAAACATCCGGCCCTGCCTCCCTGTAGCCCGCCGCTTCCAAATGGCGAAAATATCCCCGCCGGAGGTCACCCAAGGGGAATCGCCCCGCTCATATCCGAAACACGCCGAAACGCGTCTCCTCCACCGGGGCATTCAGCGCCGCGCGCAGGCTCAGCGCCAGCACATCGCGGCTCTTGCGCGGGTCGATGATGCCGTCGTCCCACAGCCGCGCCGACGCGTAGAGCGGATGGCTCTGGCGTTCGAACATCTCGATCGTGGGGCGCTTGAAGGCGGCCTCCTCCTCCTCCAGCCACTCGCCGCCGCCGCGTTCGATCGCGTCGCGGCGCACGGAGGCCAGCACCCCCGCCGCCTGCTCCCCCCCCATGACCGAGATCCGGCTGTTGGGCCAGGTCCACAGGAACCGCGGCTGGTAGGCGCGCCCGGCCATGCCGTAGTTGCCCGCGCCGAAGCTGCCGCCGACGATCATCGTGATCTTGGGCACGGCGGTGGTGGCGACGGCGGTGACCATCTTGGCGCCATGCCGGGCGATGCCCTCGTTCTCGTACCTTCGCCCCACCATGAAACCGGTGATGTTCTGCAGAAACAGCAGGGGCACGCGCCGTTGCGAGCAGAGCTCGATGAAATGCGCCCCCTTCTGCGCGGCCTCGGAAAACAGCACGCCGTTGTTTGCCACGATCCCCAGCGGGATGCCCTCGACATGGGCGAAGCCCGTCACCAGCGTCTCGCCGAAGCGCGGCTTGAACTCGTCGAAGCGCGAGCCGTCGACCAGCCGCGCGATCACCTCGCGGATGTCGTAGGGCGTGCGCAGGTCCGCAGGCACCACGCCCAGCAGTTCCTCAGGGTCATGGGCGGGCGGCTCGGGCCGGGCCAGCGTGACGTGCCGCGTCCAAAGATCAGGAGGCAGGTTAAGCGCGCCCACCGCCCGGCGCGCCAGCGCCAGCGCATGGGCATCGTCCTCGGCCAGGTAATCGGCCACACCCGACAGCCGCGTGTGCACCTCGCCGCCGCCCAGATCCTCGGCCGAGACGACCTCGCCGGTCGCGGCCTTGACCAGCGGCGGGCCTGCCAGAAAGATGGTGCCCTGTTCGCGCACGATGATGGTCACATCCGACATCGCGGGCACATAGGCGCCGCCGGCGGTGCAGCTGCCCATGACCACGGCGATCTGGGCGATGCCCTGCGCGCTCATCCGGGCCTGATTGTAGAAGATGCGCCCGAAATGGTCGCGGTCGGGAAAGACCTCGTCCTGGTTGGGCAGGTTGGCGCCGCCCGAGTCGACCAGATAGACGCAAGGCAGGCGGCATTCGGCGGCGATCTCCTGCGCGCGCAGGTGTTTCTTGACGCTCATCGGGTAGTAGGTGCCGCCCTTCACCGTGGCGTCGTTGCACAGCACCATCACGTCGCGCCCCTCGACCCGACCCACCCCCGCGATCAGCCCCGCACCGGGCGCCGCGCCGTCATAGAGCCCATGCGCCGCGGTGGCGCCCACCTCCAGGAACGGGCTGCCGGGGTCGAGCAGCCCGGCCACCCGGTCGCGCGGCAGCATCTTGCCGCGCTCCAGATGCCGGGCGCGGGCCTTCTCGCCGCCGCCCGCCGCGGCAAGATCCGCGGCGCGCGCGACCGTGTCGAGCAGGGCCAGATGGGCCTTTCGATTTTCGGCGAATTGCTCCGATCCCGGGGCAAGTGCGGATTTCAGTCGTGTCATGCGTCCTTCCCGCCCGGCGCGCCTATTCGCCGAGCCACCTTTCGAGATACAGCGCCTGTTTCGCCGTCATTGTCATCATGCAGGACACATGCGCCGGCCCGCCCCCGGTGCCGCCGCCCCAGGTCGCCAGCTCATAGTCGCAGACGGCATCGCGATAGGCGATCCAGGCGCGCTGCATGGCCCTGAGGTTCTGCTCCAGCGGCGGGGCCTGAGGCGCCAGCCGCGCATTCTCCCGGTCGGTGTGACCGTCGCGTGCGCGCAGCTTGCCGTAGGTCCGGTTCAGGCGCGCGTCCCAAAAGCCCAGCTCCCGGTCCAGACAGCCGCTCATGCCATAGCTGCTCTCGCCGCCCTCGGTCCGGGACATGCACAGATCGGCCGAGCGGCCGATGCAGCGGCCCGGGTCGGCGCGGCTCTCCTGCGCGGCCCGATCGAGGCATTGGCGCGTGGCATCGTCGCTGTAGACCAGATCCCGGGCCGCTGCGGGCGCATTCCCGATGGCCGCGACGACCAGCAGGAGGCGCGCCGCACCGGCCCCCGGCATCCGCCGCGCGCCGCTCACCTGCGCCCGCCCGGGTCGCGGTCTTGCTGCGACCGCGCGTCGGCCTCGGGCTTGAGCACGGTTTCCGGCGCGGGCTCGGTCGTGGGCGCCGCTTCGGGCGCGTTCGCTTCGGACATGTTCGCTTCGGGCGCGTTCTGGGGCGCTGGCAGCAGCTTGCGCCCCATCAGCCACCTCTGGCGATAGGCATAGCGCGCGGCCCGGCTCACGTCGGTCTGAAAACTCGCATTGATCCCGGCCGCGACGACGCCGCCCGCGATGGGCACGATCTGGGCGGCCTTACGGCGCAGCAGGCTGATGCCCAGTTGCCTGCCCACGCGCTCGATCAACGTCTCGAGCACCCAGTCGCCCGCCTGCGCGACGGCGGCGCGCGCGACCGGATCGCTCAACCGCCGCGCCAGCGCATTGACCCGGCCCAGCGCGTCGGACCGCGCCTCGAGCCCGCGCACCGCGGCCAGTTCCAGGATCATCAGGCGAAACGCGCGCTCGCGCTCATCGTCGCCGTCGAACCCGTAGGCGATGCCGGTCGCGCGCACATTGCGCGCCGCCATGGTCAGCGTCGCCGGTATATCCAGCGTCAGGCCCAGCCCGCCGAACCAGCCCGCCAGCCCGCCGCTGGCGGCGTTGGTGCCCATCGCCCACTTCTGCACGCTCAGCGCGGCCGCGTCGCAGGCGTCGATATCCCCAAGATCATGGCCCGCGATTTCACGGCGCAGCGTCAGGCCCGCGGCCGTATCCGCCCCGCGCAGCGCGGCGCGCATCATCGCGGGCGGGACCACGCCCTTGACCGCCGCCCCGATCGGCGCGGCCATGCTTTCCACACCGCGCCCCATGCGGGTCGGGCGATGCTGTTCGAAATCGCGCTGCGCCTCGAGCGCGCGGGACACCGCGCTCATCAAGGCGTCGCCCTGCGGCTTGCGGGCGGGCAGATCGTCGTTCATGAACGGTGCTCCGGGTTTTCATAATCGAAGCGGCAGCCCGCATCCCATGCCTTGCGGTCGTTGCCGTGGCTGGAAATGCCCCCCGCCGCGCGCAGCATCCGCGCCATGTGCATCAGGTTCCACGTCATGATGGTGGTGTTGCGCTGGGTGAATTCATTCTCGACCCCCGCGCGGCTGCCATCGTCCATTTCATCCCCGTAGGACGGCCCCGGCCCCGCCTCGCCGATCCAGCCGCAATCGGCCTGCGGCGGGATGGTCAGCCCCAGATGGTTCAGCGCATAGCCCACCGACATGGCGACATGCTTGATGCCGTCCTCGTTGCCGGTGACGACGGTGCCGCCGACCTTGTTGTAGAAGATCGACTGCCCGCGTTCGTTGAGCTCGCCGCTCATGCCGTAGAGCCGGTTGATCAGCGTCCGGCAGATCGCGCTTTCCTCGCCCAGCCAGATCGGCGTGCCGACGACGACGATATCCGCCGCCTTGACCTTTTCCCAGATCGCGGGCCAGTCGTCGCGGTCGTAGCCGTGTTCGGTCATGTCGGGATAGATCCCCGGCGGCACCTCGCGCGAGGCGAGGTGCAGATGCTCCACCCCGATGGCGTTCTTCTCCATGATCTCGGCCACCACGTTCAGCAGCAGCTTGGTATGCGATTCGGCTTCCTGCCGCTTGAGGGTGCAGTTGAAGATGACGGCGTTCAGTCCGCTGAAATCATCGGTGTTCTGCGCGCAAAGGTTCTGTTGACGTTTGCTCAGGCTCATGAAGTATCCTTCCTGCTATCGCATGTACCAAGGGACGCGCCGATCCATCGCCCAGAGCCTATCGCTGAGCGGCCATCAGCTCCCTCCCGATCAACATGCGCCTGATCTCCGAAGTTCCCGCGCCGATTTCCATGAGCTTGGCATCGCGGAAGATGCGGGCCACGGGCGTGTCGTTCATGAACCCCGCGCCGCCCATTGCCTGCACCGCCTGATGCGCGACCTTCATCGCCTCTTCGCTGGCGTAAAGCACGCAGGCGGCGGCGTCCTGGCGCGTGACCCGCCCCCGGTCGCAGGCGCGCGCGACCTCGTAGACATAGGCGCGTGCGCTGTTCATCGCGGTATACATGTCGGCGATCTTGCCCTGCATCAGCTGGAAGGACCCGACAGGCTGCCCGAACTGCCGGCGCTCGGCCACGTAGGGCATCACCTCGTCCAGGCAGGCGGCCATGATGCCGGTGCCGATCCCCGACAGAACCACGCGTTCGTAATCCAGCCCGCGCATCAGCACGGCCACGCCGCCGCCTTCCTCGCCCAGGATGTTGTCGAACGGCACCTCGACATCCTCGAAGACAAGCTCTGCCGTGTTGGACCCGCGCATCCCGAGCTTGTCGAAATGTGCGGAGGTGGAAAAGCCCGCCATCGACTTTTCGATCAGGAAGGCGGTGATGCCCTTGCTGCCCGCGTCCGCATCGGTCCTGGCGTAGACCACCAGCGTCTGCGCATCGGGGCCGTTGGTGATCCAGTACTTGGTGCCGTTCAGCACGTAGCGGTCATTGCGCTTTTCCGCGCGCAGCTTCATCGACACCACGTCGGAGCCCGCCCCGGCCTCCGACATGGCCAGCGCGCCGACCTGCGCGCCGGAGGTCAGCGGCGGCAGGTACTTCGCCTTCTGCTCCGCCGTGCCGTTCAGGCGGATCTGGTTGACGCAGAGGTTGGAATGCGCCCCGTAGCTGAGCGCGACCGAGGCCGAGGCGCGGGCGATCTCCTCCACCGCGACGACATGGGCCAGATAGCCCATGCCCGCGCCGCCGAATTCCTCCTCCACGGTGATGCCCAGCAGGCCAAGCTCTCCCATCTCGCGCCACAGCTCGGCCGGAAAATCGTTGGCGGCGTCGATGTCCCCCGCCATCGGTTTCAACCGCTCCTGCGCCCAGCGGTGCACCATGTCGCGCAGGGCGTTGACCTCCTCGCCCAGATCGAAGCGCATCGACGCGTTGAACATTTCCCACCCCGTTAATTGAACGCACGTTCAGTTATATCCTTCGCGCCTTTCCTGTCCAGCCCGCGGCCCCCGCGTGCCCGGCACCTGGCGGACGCGCCGGACCTCCTGCGCTATGATGCGGGCAATCAGCGCTGCATCGTCGCCGGTAAAGCTGAGCGGCAGCCGCATGTCGATCAGACCCGCCAGGATGCGATCCGTCCGAGGCAACGCCTGCGGCGCGGCATAGCGCCAGCTGTCGTGGCGGCTGGTGAAGCCCGTGGGCCGGTCCTCGCCGAACCATTTCAGCTCGACCCCGCGCGCGGCGCAGCGGCCAAGCAGATCGCGGATCTGCGCGGGCGCATGGTCCGGCAGGCGGAATTGAAAGGACGAGCGCACCGGCTCGGCGCCCTCGAGCGGGTGGATCAGGGCCAGCCCCTCCACCTGCGCCAGCGCGGACTGGACGATGTCGTGCAACAGGTTCCAGCGGGCGATGTTCTGCGGCAGCGCGCGCAGCTGCGGGCGCAGGATGGCGGCGCGCAGATTGTCCATCCGGCCCGACACGTTGGGCACCTGAAGGCGCAGATCCTCGAACGCCCCGGGCGGCGGGGCAGCCAGATGGCGCTCGTAAAGCATGTAGGATCCCGACAGCAGCACCGCACGCGCCATCAGCTGCGGATCGCTGCCGATCAGCAGCCCGCCCTCGCCCGAATTCACGTGTTTATAGGTCTGCGTGGAATAGCAGCCGAAGGCGCCGTGCCGCCCGGACGGCGTTCCGCGCCAGGTGGCGCCCATCGTATGGGCGCAATCCTCCACCACGCGCACCCGGGCCGCGTCGCACAGGGCGATCAGCGCGTCCATGTCGCACAGATGCCCGCGCATGTGGCTGAGCAGCAGGACCCGCGCGCCGCTGCTTTCGATCTTGCGCCGCAGATCCTGCAGGTCGATCACCAGATGCTCGGTGGTTTCCACGAAGACCGGCCGCGCCCCCAGCGCCGCGATCGCGCCCGGCACCGGCGCCAGCGTGAACCCGTTGGTCAGCACGCTGTCGCCCGGCCCCACCCCCAGCGCCCGCAGCGCGCATCCCAGCGCATAGCCCCCGGACGCCACCGCCAGCGCATAGGGCGCGCCCGTCTGCGCGGCGAATTCGGTTTCCAGCAAGGCGGTCTCGGCGGTCTCGTCGGGGCGGGTGTTATAGCGGTGCAACCGCCCGTGGCGCATCACGCGCACGGCCGCTTCGATCGCCTCTTCGGGGATCGGTTCCTGCTGGGTGAAACTGCCCTGAAAAACCTCTGCCATACGTCCCTCCGGCATTTCCCGGGTCCAATGCCCTGGGCCGGAGCCTAGCGCGCCGGCCGATCCGGCGGAAGCCGTCGTTTACGCCGACCGCCGCACGGCCCGGCTCACCCCAGCAGATCCTGCACGACGCGGTGCAGATCGTCATAGTGGTCGAGCGTGGCCTCGGGTTGCAGATCGCGCACCTTCAAGCCGTCGGGGCCGAAGGTCACCAGCACCACGGGCACCCCCGCCGCCCGCCCGGTCAGCCGGTCGGTCTGCGTGTCGCCCACGAGGATCGCACGGTCCAGCGTGCCGCCCGCCTGTTCCACCGCCGCGATCAGCGGCGCGGGATCGGGCTTGCGCACCGGCAGCGTATCCGCCCCGATCATCGAGGCGAAGTGACGCCGCAGGTTCAGCCGGTCCATCAGCACCTCCGCCAGGGCAAAGGGCTTGTTGGTGCACACGCCCAGGACGAACCCGTCCTCGGCCAGCCGCTCGAGCGCGGCCTCCAGCCCCGGATAAAGCGTGGTGTGCGTGTCGATATTGTTGCCGTATGCCTCAAGCAAGACGGGGTATTGCGCCTCGATCATGTCGGCCAGGGCGATCTGCTGCATCTGCAAGCGCTCGCCGCCCAGCCGCAGCATCGCCCGCCCGCCGTGAAAGGCGGTGCTCCGGTCGGCGCGCATGTCCAGCAGATCGCCGTGCCCCAGGCCGCGGAAACAATGGTTCGCGGCCGCGATCAGATCGCCGCTGGTATCGGCCAGCGTGCCGTCCAGATCGAATATCACCGTGCGCGTCGTCATGGCGCTGTCCCCTTCTGGTCGCGGCGGCAATGCCGCACCCGCCCGATGCCACGTAACGAACGGTAAAGACAAGTGAAGGCTTGGGGCTTGCAGTCACAGGACGGCCAGATACAACAGAAGCGCAAGCAAGGAATTTTCAATGCCCAACGCCTTTATTCTATTGGCTGCCGGACAAGGCAGCAGGATGCAGTCCGATTTACCCAAGGTGCTGCACCGGGTGGCCCATGCGCCGCTGATGATCCATGCCCTGACCGCTGGCCGTGCGCTGAACCCCGAGCGTACCGTCATAGTCGCAGGCCACGGCGCCGAGCAGGTGCGCGCCGTGGCGCAAGACCACGACCCGGAGGCCGTCGTGGTGATCCAGCAAGAGCAGAACGGCACCGCCCATGCCGTGGCCCAGGCGCGCGGCGCGCTGGAAGGGTTTTCGGGCGACGTCTTCGTGCTTTACGGCGACACGCCCTTCATCCGGCCCGAAACGCTCGACGCGATGGCGCGCGCCCGCGCCGAGGGCAACGCGGTGGTGGTGCTGGGCTTTCACGCCGCCGATCCCGGCCGCTACGGGCGGCTGGTAACGTCCGACAGCGGGCTGGAGCGTATCGTCGAATTCAAGGACGCGACGGAAACCGAACGCGCCATCACCCTGTGCAACAGCGGCGTCATCTGCGCCGATGCGCAGGATCTATTCCGCCTGATCGGCCGGGTCGGCAACGACAACGCCTCGGGCGAATACTATCTGACCGATATCGTGGGCCTGGCCCGCGCCGACGGGCTTGCCTGCACCACCGTCACCTGCCCCGAGGCGGAGACGATGGGCGTCAACACCCGCGCCGATCTGGCCGCCGCCGAGGCCGCCTTTCAGGCCCGCGCCCGTGCCGCCGCCCTTGAGGACGGCGTGACGATCACCGCCCCCGACACGGTCTATTTCGCCCATGACACCCATGTCGGGCGCGACGCGCTGATCGAGCCGCACGTCGTCTTCGGCCCCGGCGTCACGGTGGAAACCGATGCGCGGATCCGCGCGTTCAGCCATCTTGAGGGGTGCCACGTCGGCCGCGGCGCGGTGGTGGGGCCTTACGCGCGCCTGCGCCCGGGCGCAGAGCTTGCCAACGACAGCAAGGTCGGCAATTTCGTCGAGATGAAGAACGCCACCCTGGGCGAAGGCGCCAAGATCAACCATCTGTCCTATGTGGGCGACGCGCAGGTCGGCGACCGGGCCAACATCGGCGCGGGCACCATCACCTGCAACTACGACGGTGTGTTCAAACATGTGACCGAGATCGGCGAAGACGCCTTCATCGGGTCGAACACCGCGCTGGTGGCGCCGGTGCGCGTGGGCGCGCGGGCGATGACCGGATCGGGGTCGGTCATCACCACCGACGTGCCCGACGGCGCGCTGGCGCTGGCGCGCGGCCAACAGGTCAACAAGCCGGGCCTCGCGGTGCGGCTCATGGAAAAGCTGAAGGCGGCCAAGGCCCGCAAGGCAAAAATGCAGGAAACAGACTGATGTGCGGTATCGTCGGCGTATTGGGCAAACACGAGGTTGCCCCCCTTCTGGTCGAGGCGCTGAAGCGGCTGGAATATCGCGGCTATGACAGCGCGGGCATCGCCACCGTCAACGACGGCAAGCTGGAACGCCGCCGCGCGGTGGGCAAGCTGATCAACCTATCGGACCTGCTGGTGCACGATCCGCTGGCGGGCAAATCGGGCATCGGCCACACCCGCTGGGCCACGCATGGCGCGCCCTCGGTGGAAAACGCGCATCCCCACCGCGCGGGCCGGGTGGCCGTCGTGCACAACGGCATCATCGAGAATTTCCGCGAATTGCGCCAGGAGCTGTCGGAAAAGCAGATCGGCCATACCACCGACACCGACACCGAAACCATCGTCCTGCTGGCCGAACATCTGATGGCGGGCGGGCTGTCCGCCCGAGAGGCCGCGATCGCCACCATCGCCAAGCTGGAAGGCGCCTTTGCGCTGTGTTTCCTGTTCGACGGCGAGGACGATCTGATGATCGCCGCCCGCAAGGGCAGCCCGCTGGCCATCGGGCATGGCGACGGCGAGATGTACGTGGGATCGGACGCCATCGCCCTGTCGCCGATGACCGACCGCATCACCTATCTCGAAGAAGGCGACCGGGTGGAAATCACCCGCAACAGCTGTCGCATCTTTGACGCGGACGGCACCCCGGTGCAGCGCACCATGCGCGAGATCCACCAGGAATCGCTGCGGCTGGACAAGGCCGGGCACAAGCATTTCATGGCCAAGGAAATCGCCGAACAGCCCACCGTGATCGCCGAGGTGCTGGAACGCTACCTGCCGCACGGCGACGTGGCGCAGGGCTTTGGCGATCTGGAACTGGACTTCACCGGGGTCGAGCGCATGGTGATGGTCGCCTGCGGCACCGCCAGCTATGCCTGCTATATCGCGAAGTACTGGTTCGAACAGCTGGCGGGCATCCCGGTAGAGGTCGATGTGGCGTCGGAATTCCGCTACCGCGAGCCGCCGCTCAGCAAGGGCACGGTCGCGCTCTTCGTCAGCCAGTCTGGCGAAACCGCCGACACGCTGGCCGCGCTGCGCTATTGCAAGGGCAAGGCGGACCGGATCGTGGCGGTGGTCAATGTGCCCGAAAGCTCGATCGCGCGCGAATCCGATGTGGTGCTGCCGATCTATGCGGGGGTCGAGGTGGGCGTCGCCTCGACCAAGGCGTTCACCAACCAGCTGGCGGTGCTGGCCACGCTGGCGCTGCATGCGGCCACGGCGCGCGGGCGGCTGGATGCGGCCGGGCGCGACCGGCTGGTCGGGGCGCTGCGGGCGATGCCGGGGCTGATGAACCACGCGCTGGCCACGGCCCCCGCCATCCAGCGCGTCGCCGGGCAATTGGCCGAAGCGTCGGACGTGCTGTTCCTGGGGCGCGGCGCGATGTTCCCGCTGGCACTTGAAGGCGCGCTGAAACTCAAGGAAATCAGCTACATCCACGCCGAAGGTTACGCATCGGGAGAGCTCAAGCACGGGCCGATCGCGCTGGTCGACGACAAGACGCCCATCGTGGTGCTGGCGCCGCGCGACGGGCTGTTCGACAAGACCGTGTCCAACATGCAGGAGGTCATGGCCCGCGGCGGACGCGTGCTGCTGATCACCGATGCGGCCGGGGCGCAGGCGGCCTCGGACGGGGTGTGGGAAACGCTGGTGATGCCGACGGTGGATCCCACCTTCGCGCCGATCCTCTATGCCCTGCCCGCGCAGCTGTTGGCCTATCACACCGCCGTGGCCAAGGGCACGGATGTCGATCAGCCGCGCAACCTGGCGAAATCGGTGACGGTGGAATAGATCGCCCCCTTGGGCCGGAGCCCTCAGCGGCCCCGGAACAGCCCGCCCAGCACACCGCGCACGATGGCAGAACCCGTCCGCGTGCCCAGCGAGCGCGCGACCGATTTGGCAAAGGCCTCGCCGATGCTGTCGCTGCGCCGTGCGCGGGTGGTTCTGGCGCTGGACCGGCCCACGCGGCTGCCCTGATAGCGCCGCCCGGTCTTGTATTCCCGTTCGGCCGCGGATGTGGCGGCCTCTTCGCGGTCCTCGGCCTTGCGGGCGGCCTCGGCGGCATCCTCCGCGCGTTTTGCAAGCGTCTCATAGGCGCTTTCGCGGTCGATGGCGGTGGCATAGCGCGCCGCCAGCGGCGAGGCCGCGATCAGCGCGCGGCGCGCATCCTCCTCGATCGGGCCCAGCCGTGACGACGGCGGGCGGATCAGGGTGCGCTGCACCACGCCCGGCGCGCCCTTTTCCATCAGCAAAGAGGTCACTGCCTCGCCCACGCCGACCTGCTGAATGGCCTTTTCCGTCGAAAAATCGGGGTTCGCGCGATAGGTTTCCGCCGCCTGCCGCAGCTGCCGCTGATCGCGCGCCGTGAACGCCCTGAGCGCATGTTGCACCCGGTTGCCAAGCTGGCCCAGCACGTCGTCGGGCACATCGCCCGGATTTTGGGTCACGAAATAGACGCCGACCCCCTTGGACCGGATCAGCCGCGCCACCTGTTCGACCTTGTCGATCAGCGCCTTGGGAGCGTCGTCGAACAGCAGATGCGCCTCGTCGAAGAAAAACACCAGCCTGGGCTTGTCGGGGTCGCCGACCTCTGGCAGCTGCTCGAACAGCTCGCTCAGCAGCCAGAGCAGAAAGGTCGCGTAAAGACGCGGCGCCTGCATCAGCCGGTCGGCGGCCAGGATGTTGACCTGCCCGCGCCCGTCGGGCGCCAGACGCATCATGTCCGACAGCGCGAGCGCGGGTTCGCCGAAGAACTGCAACCCGCCCTGGTTTTCCAGCATCAGCAGACGGCTTTGAATGGCCCCCACCGACCGGGTGGAGATATTGCCGTAGCGCAGCGACAATTCCTTGCCATTCTGACCGATCCAGACCAGCAGCGCCTGCAGATCCTTCAGGTCGAGCAGCGCCATCCCCTCTTCGTCGGACAGGCGGAAGGCGATGTTGAGGATCCCCTCCTGCGCCTCGCTCAGATCCAGCAGACGCGCCAGCAGCAGCGGCCCCATCTCGGCCAGGGTGGTGCGGACGGGATGGCCCTTTTCGCCGTGCAGATCCCAGAAGGTGACGGGGAAGGCCTCATAGCGGTAGGCCTCGGCGATGCCGATCCTGCGCGCCCGGTCCAGAAAGGCGTCATGCAGCTTGAAATCGGCGCGGCCCGCCTGGGCCAGCCCCGACAGATCGCCCTTGACGTCGGACAGGAACACCGGAACGCCCGCGCGCGAAAAACCCTCGGCCAAGATTTGCAGCGTGACGGTCTTGCCGGTGCCGGTGGCGCCCGCGATCAGCCCGTGCCGGTTGGCGTATTTCAGCGCCAGTTCCTGCGGCGCGGCGTAGTCCTCGCCGCCGCCACCGATGAAGATGCTGTCGCCCATGCGCCCTCCGTTTCTTTTTCGCGCCCGCTCACACCGGATTAACCTTTTTCCGACATGCTGGGTCTGTCGCGGCTGATCCTCTAGGTGTCGCGGCAGACTTCCTCCCTGTTAGACTGGCCGTGCCCTTGTGGCACGGTCTTTTTTCATGCACCCGGTCGCCGGGTGGAGGCGCATGAGAGGCCCGTTACAAGATGCTGCGACACAATGTCATTTTCCCTGTTGACCCGACCGCGGCAAGAACGTAGCGTCTGGATCACAAAAAGGTCGGCCAGTCCGACGGGGAGACTACATAACACGAAAAAAGGGCCTCATGGCCCTTTTTTCATTTGGGTCGCATGAACCTGCCCATCCGCCGATTTCGTCCTGACAGCCTTGCCGCCACGTGGTAGATGCAAAGCCGCCTAGGAAACGAACAAAACGGATTTAACATGCAAACTGCCCTGAGAACTCTGGCGTTGATCGGTGTCCTGGCGGCACCCTCTGCGCTGTTCGCCCAGACCGACACAACGCCCGCGACAGGCGATGCAGCGGCCGCGGACGCAAGCGGCACGGCCCAGACGCCCGCCGCAACCCCGGATGCCAACAAGCCCAAGCGTCGGGTCAGCGGGCAAAATCTGCCGGGCGAGCTGTCGATGGGCAACGAGTCCAAGGGCACCGGCGCCCCCGGCGAGACCTACGTTCAGGAAACACACGAGGACTGGACCGTGCAATGCGTGCGCGCCAAGGAAGGCAAGGACCAGTGCCAGATCTACCAGCTGCTGCGCGACAAGGACGGCAACGCGGTTTCCGAAGTCAGTATCTTCGCGCTGCCCGATGGCGGTCAGGCGGTGGCAGGCGCAACCATCATCACCCCGCTCGAGACGCTGCTGACCCAGCAGGTCGGCCTGCGCGTCGACAGCGGCGCGGCCAAGCGCTATCCCTTTTCCTGGTGCAGCGCGGTCGGCTGTTTCGCTCGTATCGGTCTGACCAACGCCGATCTGGCCGCGTTCCGCAAGGGCAAGGAGGCGACGGTGACGATCGTGCCGGTCGCCGCGCCGGACCAGAAGGTCGAGCTGACGCTGTCGCTCAAGGGCTTCACCGCCGGCTACGACGCCGCGAAAAAGTAAGCGGACGCGGGATCACGCCCTGACCCCCTGTCCCTTGGGTCCCTGAGCGCCCGAGCACTTGAGCCGTGATACGAAAACCCCGCCGGAGGATGCCTCCGGCGGGGATATTTTTGCGACAATGAAAAAGCGATCAGCGCGTGATGATTTCCGGTCCCATCATCATCGTCGGCAGGAATGTCGACAATGCAGGGATGTAGGTCACCATGATCAGGAAGATGAAGAGCACCCCCAGGAAGGGCAGCGCCGCGCGCACGACGCGCATCATCGGCATGCCCGCGACCCCCGAGGTCACGAAGAGGTTCAGGCCCACGGGCGGCGTGATCATCCCGATTTCCATGTTCACCACCATGATGATGCCCAGGTGGATCGGATCGATCCCCAGCTGGATCGCGATCGGGAACACCAGCGGCGCCACGATGACGATCAACCCCGAAGGTTCCATGAACTGCCCGCCGATCAGCAGGATCACGTTGACGATCACCAGGAACATCACCGCCCCGAACCCGGCCTGAAGCATCGCGCCCGCTATTTCCTGCGGGATCTGCGCATTGGTCAGAACCTGTTTCAGGATCAGCGCGTTGGCGATGATGAACATCAGCGTGATGGTCAGCTTGCCCGCCTCGAAGAGCGTGTCGCGGGTGTCGCGGTGAAAGAAGGCGGTGACCAGCGCCCAGGGCGCGCGCCAGATCGGGATATTGGCGCCCTCGCCGCGTGTCGCGAGCGGCCCCATGTCGCGGTAGACGAAGCTGGCGATGAAAAAGGCGTAGACGGCGGCGACGGCGGCGGCCTCGGTCGGGGTGAAGATCCCGCCGTAGATGCCGCCCAGGATGATGACGATCAGGAACAGTCCCCAGCCCGCATCCCGGCCCGAGGCCCAGACCTCGCCCCAGCCCTGCCATTCGCCCTTGGGCAGCTTGCGCACCACCGCGATGCCGTAGATCGTGGCCATCAGCATGAAGCCCGCCAGCAAGCCCGGGATCACGCCCGCCAGGAACATGCGGCCCACCGACACATCGGTGGCCGAGGCGTAGACCACCATGACGATCGAGGGCGGGATCAGAATGCCCAGCGTGCCCGCGTTGCAGATCACGCCCGCGGCGAAGTCTTTGGAATAGCCGACCTCGCGCATGCCCGCGATCACGATCGAGCCGATGGCGACCACGGTGGCGGGCGACGATCCCGACAGGGCCGCGAACATCATGCAGGCAAAGACGCCCGCGATGGCCAGCCCGCCCGGAAAATGCCCGACGATGGCGATGGAAAACCGGATGATCCGCCGCGCGACGCCGCCGGTCGACATGAACGACGAGGCCAGCACGAAGAAGGGGATCGCCAGCAAGGTGTAGTGACCGGCCATCGACTGATAGAGCGACTGCGCGATCGAGGCGAGCGAGGTGTCGGAATAGACCAGCAGGAACAGGATCGACGACAGGCCCAGCGAAATCGCGATCGGCACGCCGATCAGCAGCAGGCCCACGACCATCGTGAAAAGGATGATGACGTCCATCGGCTCAGACCTCTGCGTTGCGGGCGGCGGCCTCTTCGACGGCCTCCTCCGCTTCGTGAGAGACGATCAGGCTGTCCTGTTCGCCCCGGATGATGCGCAGCGTGACCTGCGCGATGCGAAACAGCATCAGCAGCACGCCGATGGGCAGAATGGTATAGGGGATCACGCGGGGCAGTTTCTCATAGGCCTCGCCCTGGTTGATCAGCCCTTCGAGCCAGCGAAATATCCCTGGCATGGGCACCTGATCGGTGACGTAGAACGCCCGGTCGCGCGTGGCGCTGAAGCCGGTCGGGAACCACCGCCCCGAGGTCTGATCGAGCGCCGCGAAGGGGGCCCAGTAATCCCAGGCGCCCTTGAGCAGGAAAACCGCGTAAAGCAGGCAGAGCGCGGCCGAGATCAGCCCCATGACGCGCTTGCCGCGCGACGGGAACACCGAGATCAGCGCGTCGACCCCCAGATGCGCGGTGATCTTGAACGCGTAGCTGATGCCGAACAGCACCAGCCAGGCAAAGAGGATCAGCACCACCTCCAGCCCCCAGATCAACGAGGTGTTGAACCCGTAGCGCAGCACGACGTTGACGAAGGTGATCAGCGTCATCAGCCCCAGGATAAGTGCGATCACCGATCTTTCGACAGTGTCGACCGCGCGGGCGAAACCGCTGCGGGGTATGTATTTCTGCTGCATGGCAAGGCGTCCCCATTTGGAAAAATGGCCCGGGGATGTCCCGGGCCATTCCGAAAATCAGTGCAGACCCAGGGCTTACATGGATTCGTTGATTTTCTGCGCGGCGGCGATGTTATCGGCGCCCACGTCGGCCTCGAACTGCGACCAGACCGGCTTCATCGCGTCGACCCAGTCCTGACGCTGCTGTGCGCTCAGCTCGCGCACGACACCGCCCGCGTCGATGATCGACTGCTTCGCCTCTTCGTTGACGTTGAAGCTTTCGCCGTTGCGCGCCGTGGTGACTTCGCTGAGGATCTGCGACAGCTGATCGCGGACGTCGGGTTCCAGGCTGTCCCACCAATCCTGGCTGGTCACGACCAGATAGTCGATGATGCCGTGGTTGGTTTCGGTGATGCCGTCCTGAACCTCGAAGAACTTCTGGCCGTAGATGTTGGACCAGGTGTTTTCCTGACCGTCGACAACGCCGGTCTGAAGCGCGCCGTAGACCTCGGAAAAGGCCATCGGCTGCGGGCTGGCGCCAAGCGCTTCCATCTGGGCGACCAGCACGTCGGAGGGCTGGACGCGGAATTTCAGGCCCTTGGCGTCACCGGGCTCCAGCAGCGGTTTGTTGGCCGAGAACTGTTTCATCCCGTTGTGCCAGAATTCCAGCCCCAACAGACCGCGGCGCGACATGGATTCCTTCATCGCCTGCCCGGTGTCGGAGTTCTGGAACTTGTCCACCGCGTCGATGTTCTTGAACATGAACGGCAAATCGAAGATGCGGAACTTCTTGGTGAAGGTCTCGAACTTGGACAGCGAGGGCGCGGCCATCTGCACGTCGCCCTGCAGCATCGCCTCGAGCACCTGGTCGTCGTTATAAAGCGTGGAGTTCGGGAAGACCTCCATGCAGACCTTGCCGTTCATCTCCTTGTTGACGCGCTCTTGCAACAGCGATGCGGCGATCCCCTTGGGGTGCTTGTCGGAATTGGTGACGTGGCTGAACTTGATGACCATTTCGCCATCGTCGCAACCGGCGGCCATATGGCTTTCGGCAAAAGCGGACGAGGCGGAAACGCTGAGCGCCGCGACAGCGGCGAGTGTGGTGAATTTCATGTGTTCCTCCCAGATGACACGATTGGAGCGATCCCCGAGCGCGGGACCGGACGCAAGCAGCGTGAAAGCTGGCGGGTCGTGTCGCAAGCGATTTTCGGCGTATGGCTGCGCCATAGGTTTTACCTCATTGTATCAGAGGCTTGCCAAATCCCCCAGCGATGCGGTCAGAACGGTGCGCGCAGATATGGGCGGGATTCCGCACAGCCAAACCCGCGTCTGTGCGGTAATTCGCACAGTCAGCGGAAATCTTCGGGGCGCAGGCCGTGGCGGGACAGCTTGTCGTAGAAGGTCTTGCGCGGCAGCTCCAGCGCGCGCGCGGTTTCGGAGGCGTTGCCGCGGTGCTTTTTCAGCGCCTCGGCAATCAGCGTGCGTTCCACCCGACGCATCCGTTCCGCCAGGCCGATGCTTTCCTCGCTGACGGCTTCGGGTACCCCCAGGGCAAAGCGCATCGCCACGTTCTGCAAGGCCCGCGCGTTGCCGGGCCATTCGCGTTCCATCAGGCGCGCGATCAGATCGGCGGGGATCTCGGGCACCGGCAACGCCGCCTGTTCGCAGGCCGTTTCCACGAAGTTGCGGAACATCGCGGGTATGTCATCGACCCGTTCGGCGAGACCGGGAATGCGCACCGTCGCGACCTCCAGCCGGTAGAACAGATCGGCGTTGAACCGGGCCGCCTCGGCCTCGCCCTGAAGCGGATGATAGGTGCCCGCGAGCAGCGGCGTGCGCGGATTTGCCTCCAGCAATTCCAACAGCGCGAATTGTGCGGCCCGGTCAAGCGCCGCGACCTCGTCCAGGAACACCGTCCCACCCTCGGACCGCTGGAAGGCGTCCGCCAGCCTGCGCGCATCGGCCCCCGCGCCCGACACGCGGGTGAAGGGGCCGCTCGATCGGGGCGAAAGCAGGTGCAGCACCTCGGCCACGCGTGCGGTGCCGGTGCCGGGCGCCCCGGTGATAAGCACCGATACTCCGGCCGGACCCAACTGGCGCAGCTGCGCCCGCAGCGTGCGCGCGGCGGCCGACACCCCGATGATCAGCCGCGAGGCGGCGTCGCCCTTCTGGAGGCGACTGCGTTCCGCCCGCAGCGCGAGCACCCCCGCGCGCACTTTGAGCGCTCTATCAAGAACCTCAAGCAACTCCGCTGGACTACACGGTTTTTCCAGAAAATCGAATGCGCCCGCGGTCATCCCGCGCACCGCCATCGGCACATCCGCCTCCCCGGTCAGCAGGATCACCGGCAGCTCGGGATCGATCGTGCGGCAATGGCTCAGCAGCTGAAAGCCGTCCTTGCCGGGCATGCGGATGTCGGTCAGCACCACGCCCGCGAAATCGCGCCCGACGATGTCGCGCGCCACGGTGAAGCTGGCGGCGGTCATCGGGGCCAGGTCGTGCAGCTCCAGCGTCTGCGCCAGCGCATCGCGCACCGCCTTGTCGTCATCGACCAGCAGGACCCGTCGCAGGGCTGTCATGCCGCCTGCTCCGCGGCGGTGGCCGGTTGAAGTTCAACCGTGAAAACCGCGCCGCCCGAAGGGTGGTTGCGCCCCCGGATCGCGCCGCCGAAGCTTTGCACGAGCCCGTAGGAAATCGAAAGCCCGAGGCCCATCCCCTCGGACCGGCCGACCTCCTTGGTCGTGTAGAAGGGATCGAAGATCTTCTCGGGCGCGTCGATCCCCGGCCCGGTGTCGCGCAGATGCAAAAGCACCCTGTCATCCCGAAGGCGCACGGCGATTTCCACGCGCTTTTCCGCCTGCGCTTCCATCGCGTCTATGGCGTTGGTCAGCAGGTTCAGCACCACCTGTTGCAGACGCACCTCGCCGCCGCGCACATGCACGGGGGCCTCGGGCCGTTGCCAATCCAGCCGCACCCCCTGCGCGTCGATCCGGCGCTGGCTGATTTCCAGCACCGCGTCGATGACAGCTACCAGATCGACGGAGCCGAGCGGCTCACTCTCTTGCCGGGAAAAAGCGCGCAGGTTCTTGATGATACGCCCCATTCTTCGCGCAAGATCTGAAATCCGCCACAGGTTGGCGCGGGCCACGTCGACATTGCCGCGCGACAGCAGCACCTCGGCGTTTTCGGCGAAGGAGCGGATCGCCATCAGCGGCTGGTTCAGTTCATGGCTGATGCCCGCCGACATCTGGCCCAAGGCGCTCAGCTTGCCCGCCTGCACCAGCTCCTGCTGGGCACGCTTCAGGTCGCTGTTCACACGCGACAGTTCCGCCGTGCGCTCCTGCACGCGCAGCTCCAGCATGGCGTTGGCCTCTGCCTCCATCGCCAGACGGGCCGACAACGCGCGACGGCGCTGCCCCAGAAGAAAGAGGAACGCACCGAATATCAGGCAGATCGCCCCCGCCACCGCCGCGACCAGCGCCGCCGTCAGCCGCGCGGGGGCCACGTCGCGCAGCAGCTCGGCGGTGAAGCCGACCACCGGCAGCGGCAATTCCAGATGCATCGCGCGGCGCGGCAGATAAGGGCCCGCGTCCATCGCCCAGATGTCATGCCCCTGCACACGGCTGACCCGGAACTCGGGGAAAGGGCGCGCCCCTGCCGCCTGCCCCGCATCGCCCCCCCCGCCGCGGCGCTGGCGCAACAGCAGCTCGGAGCGGTTCGACATCAGGATCACCTGGCTTTCATTGGTGAAGAAGACCGTCTGCGCATCGCCGCGCCAGCTTTGCTCGATACTGTCGAGATCGACGCTGACCACCACCGCCCCCAGCACCGGACCGGCGGGCGAAAAAACGGGCGCGGCATAGGTGAACACGCGCTGGCCGCTGTCCAGCAGCCCGTCGGCCGCGCCCAGCGCGCCGTCCATCGCGCGCTGGAAATAAGAACTTGCCGCGTGGTCGATGCCGCTCAGCCCGCCAGAGCCACCCAGCAGCTGCCCGCGTCTGCCCAGCAGCGAGATGTCCAGCGACCCGCTTTGGTCGGCCATGCGCAGCAACAGGGCGTCGATCTGCGGGTTCTTCCAGGGAAATTGCGTCCCTTCGGCAAGCGCCTGCAGGTCCGGGTGCTCCGACAGGACCACCGCCAGATCGCGAAAGCGTTGCAGCTGGCTGACCAGCCGGTCGCTGGCCAGCGACAGATCCGCCCGAGCGCGGCTTTCGACCTGATCGAGCACCTCGCCATAGGCAAGCCACCACACCCCGGCCGAGAAACCGGCCACGGCCATCAGATAAAGGCAGATGACTGCAACGCTGCGCCGCACCGGCGATCCTCCGGGAAGCCCGCCTGTCGGGGCAGGTGCATGGTAAAAAAGCACGCCGCCGAAGGAAAGCCCCGAAGGCGCGCGCGGGCAAAGGAACGCCTGTGCGCCACGGCCCCGCCGCGCGCTCGGGCCCGGCTCAGGCCCGACTCAGGTCGCCCGACTCAGACCCCCGCGTTGTCGGGCATCGGAAGCTCGGTGGAGTTCTTCAGCTCCTCCATCGACAGGAGCGCCGTGACGTTGAAAATCCGCACCTCGGAAATCAGCGCCTGATAGAACGCGTCATAGGCGCGGGCATTGGCCACGCGCACCTTGAGGATGTAGTCGATCTCTCCGGCCAGACGGTGCGCCTCCATCACTTCGGGGCGCTCGCGCAGGGCGCGCAGGAATTTCTGCTGCCACTCCGCCTCATGCTCCGAGGTACGGATCAACACGAAGAAACAGGCCTCGAGCCCCAGCTTTTCGGGGTCCAGAATGACGGTCTGGCGTCCGATGACCCCGGCCTCCTTCAGCTTGCGCACCCGGTTCCACACCGGCGTCTTCGACGAGCCCACCTTCCGCGCGATCTCATCCAGCGACTGGCTGGCGTCGGCCTGCAATTCGACCAGAATTTTCCGGTCTATCGGGTCCAGACGAACGTCCATTCCGAATATCCTTTCGCGATTGAAAAACGGTCCGCTTGCGGGGCCGAATCGGAACATATTTCCTTATCTGCCGCAGATACTGGCGCAATACCAGAACAAAATTCTATATACTGATGCAGAACCGAGGGTATGGCATGAAACATTTTCCGATCTTTCTGGCCACAGAGGGTCAGCGCATCGTCCTGTCGGGCGGCGGCGAGGCCGCGTTGGCCAAGCTGCGTCTTCTGCTGAAAACCGAAGCGGCGCTGACGGTCCACGCCCCCGCCCCCGCGCGCGAGATCGTGGAATGGGCGGCGGGCGGGCGTCTGACCCTGATCGAGCGCGCGGTGCAAGCGGGCGACCTCGACGGCGCATTGCTGTTTTATGCCGCCGACGAGGACGCGACGGAGGATGCGCGCACGGCCGCCATCGCGCGGGCCGAAGGGGCGCTGGTCAACATCGTCGACAACCTGTCCGACAGCGGCTTCATCACCCCGGCCATCGTGGACCGCGACCCGGTGACCATCGCCATCGGCACCGAAGGCGCCGCGCCGGTGCTGGCCCGCGCGATCAAGGCCGATCTGGAAGCGCGGCTGTCGCCGGTGCTGGGCCGGCTGGCGCGAATCGGCAAGGCGTTCCGTCACAAGGCGGAAGCGCTGCCGTTCGGCCGCACGAGGCGCAACTTCTGGCGCGACTATTATTTTTCCGATGGCCCCGAAGCCTTCGACAGCGGCGGAGAAGACGCCGCCCGCGTCGCGCTGGACGACATCCTGGCGCGGCATCTGAACGGCCCTGACCGCGAGGGCCGTGTCGATCTGGTCGGCGCAGGCCCCGGCGATCCCGAGCTTCTGACGCTGAAGGCGCGCCGGGCGCTGGACCGCGCCGATGTGGTGATCCACGACCGGCTGGTTTCGCCAGAGATCCTCGAACTCGCCCGCAGGGAAGCCGTGCTGGTCAGCGTCGGCAAGCAGGGCTTCGGCCCCTCTGTCGCGCAGGATGACATCAACGCGGCGATGGTCGGACACGCCGGCAAGGGCGCCCATGTGGTGCGGCTGAAAGGCGGCGATCCGACCGTCTTCGGTCGGCTCGACGAGGAGATCGAGGCATTGGATGCCGCGGGCATCCCCTGGCGCATCGTGCCCGGCATAACCGCGGCCTCCGCCGCGGTGGCGGGCATCGGCCAGTCGCTGACCAGGCGTCGGCGCAACGGCTCCGTCCGCTTTCTGACGGGTCACGACATGAAAGGCTTTGCCGAACATGACTGGCGCGCGCTCGCCCGCGAGGGAGAGGTCGCGGCGATCTACATGGGCAGGACAGCCGCGCGTTTCATCCAGGGTCGGCTGATGATGCACGGGGCCGCCCCCGACACGCCGGTTTCGGTGATCGAGAACGCATCGCGTCCCGATCAGCGGGTGATCGACACCTGCCTGTCACGTCTGAGCGATACACTCGACGCAGCCGGTCTGACCGGCCCCGCCCTTACGTTATACGGGCTCGCCCCGCGCCACGGCCGCGCCGAGGCCGCCCGCCCCTTGCAGGAGATCGCGCTATGAGCCGTTCGTTCACCCCCAAAGTCGTCACCGCCAACGCCCTGATCGAGGGTGACGTGATCTATCTGACCGCCGATGACCGCTGGTCCCGCGACCACGCCGAGGCGGAGCTGATCACCGACGAGGCGCACGCCCAGATCCGGCTGCTCGATGCCAACCGGCAATCGGGCCATGTCGTGGGGGCCTATCTTGCAGACGCCAAGGCAGGCCCCGACGGCCCCGAGCCCGTGCATTTCAGAGAGGCGTTCCGCACGCGCGGCCCCTCGAACTATCCGCACGGCAAACAGCAGAAAGACCAAGGGCTGCGCGCCTGAGGATGCACCGCCGGCTGCGCGCCGGCCGGAAGGAGTGAGCGCATGTACACCTACAGCGAATTCGACAGGGCCTTCGTAGCCGAGCGCAACCGGCAGTTCCGCGCCCAGGTGGAACGCCGCATCGACGGCAGCCTGACGGAGGATGAGTTCAAGCCGCTGCGCCTGATGAACGGCGTCTACCTGCAGCTGCACGCCTACATGCTGCGGGTCGCCATCCCCTACGGTACGCTCGATTCCGCCAAGATGCGCCAGCTGGCCCTGCTGGCCGAGAAATGGGACAAGGGCTACGGCCATTTCACCACCCGCCAGAACATCCAGTACAACTGGCCCAAGCTGCGCGACATCCCCGACATGCTGGACGCGCTGGGCGAGGTCGGCATGCACGCCATCCAGACCTCGGGCAACACGATCCGCAACGTCACCGCCGACCATTTCGCCGGCGCCGCCGCCGATGAGGTCGCCGACCCGCGCCCGGTGGCCGAGCTGCTGCGCCAGTGGTCGACAGACCATCCCGAGTTCCAGTTCCTGCCGCGCAAGTTCAAGATCGCCGTCATCGGCGCAAAGGACGACCGCGCCGTGATCCGCAGCCATGACATCGGCTTGCGCATCCTGCGCAACGAGGCGGGCGAGGAAGGCTTCCAGGTCTTCGTCGGCGGCGGGCTCGGCCGCACGCCGATGGTCGCGCAGGAGCTGCGGGGCTTCCTGCCCAAGGCCGACCTGCTGCCCTATTGCGAGGCGATCGTCAGCACCTACAACCTGCTGGGACGGCGCGACAACAAGTACAAGGCGCGCATCAAGATCACCGTGCATGAGAACGGCATCGACCGCATCCGCGAGCTGGTGGAGCAGCGCTTTGCCGAGCTGCGCCCCGAGTTCTCGGGCGTCGATCAGGACGTGCTGGCAGGCATCGAGGCGCAGTTCGCGCCGCCCTCGTTCCGTTCCGCACCGCAGGATCCGTACGTGCAGGCCTATGACAGCGATCCGGTCTTCCGCAGCTGGGCCGACACCAACCTTGCCGCGCATCGCGATGTGGAACATGCGATCGTGTCGATCTCGCTGAAAAAGCACGGCGCGACGCCGGGCGATGCAAGCGCCGATCAGATGCGGGTGATGGCCGATCTGGCCGAGCGCTACGGCTATGACGAGCTGCGCATCAGCCACGAGCAGAACGTGATCCTGCCGCATGTGCATAAATCCGACCTGCCCGCCGTTCACGCCGCCTTGCGCGAGGCCGGGCTGGCAACGGCGAACATCGGCCTGATCTCTGACATCATCGCCTGCCCCGGCATGGATTACTGCGCGCTGGCCACCGCGCGATCCATCCCCATCGCGCAGGAGATCGCCGAACGCTTCGAGGAGCTGAAGCTGGAGCATGAGATCGGTCAGCTGAAGATCAAGATCTCGGGCTGCATCAACGCCTGTGGCCATCACCACGTGGGCCACATCGGGATCCTCGGCCTCGACCGCGCGGGGGTGGAAAACTATCAGATCACCCTGGGCGGCGACGGCACCCGGGACACCACCATCGGCGAGCGCGCGGGCCCCGGCTTCGGCGCCGAAGAGGTGCTGCCCGCGATCGAGCGGCTCGTGCAGGCCTATCTCGACCTGCGCGCGGACCCGCAGGAGACGTTCCTGCAGACCTATCGTCGGCTCGGCATGGCGCCCTTCAAGGCGGCGCTCTACCCCGAGGCGCGGGCCAATGCCGCTTGAGGCGCCCCTCGCCCCCGTGGCCGAGCGCGTGGCGGAGCTGAACGCCCGCTACCGCCATCACGGCGCGACCTCGGTGCTGGAGCATGCGCTCGCCGACCCGCAGGTCGGGCGGCTGGCGCTGGTGTCGTCCTTCGGGGCGGAGTCGGTGGTGCTGCTGCATCTGGTGTCGATCTTGGATCGGACCACGCCCGTTCTGTTCATCGACACGGAAATGCTGTTCCCCGAAACGCTGGATTACCAGCGGCAGGTGGCGGCATCGCTGGACCTGACGGACGTGCGCGTCATCCGGGCGCCGCGCGCCGCGCTGGCGGCCGGGGATCCCGACGGGCTGCTGCATCGACGTGACCCCGACGCCTGCTGCGCGCTGCGCAAGACCCGGCCGCTGCACCAGGCGCTTGCCGGATTCGAGGGCTGGATAACCGGCCGCAAGCGGTTTCAGGGCGCGACACGATCAGAGATCCAGTTCTTCGAGAATGAGGATGACCGGCGCATCAAGGTCAACCCGCTGGCCCATTGGGCGCGGCAGGATCTGCAGGACTACATCGTCAACAACCGCCTGCCCCGGCATCCGCTGGTGGCGCGCGGCTACCCATCCATCGGCTGCCGGCCCTGCACATCGCGGGTGGCGGCGGGCGAAGACCCCCGCGCCGGGCGCTGGCGGGGACAGGACAAGGAAGAATGCGGCATCCATTTCGTGAACGGCAAGGCCGTGCGGGGACCGCACCGAGAAGGAGAGACAGCATGAACGTGCGCACGAGCGTGATCGTCACCGACACCGGCTTCCAGCCCGAGCACTGGACGCAGGGCTTTCACACCATGGAAACCCTGCCCGGCCAGGGGCGGGCGGCGGCGGCCGGGCTCGACCTCGGCAATGACGTGGACCCGGAGCGGCTTCGCGGGCGGCTGGACGGCATCGAGCTGATCCGCGTGGCCTTTCCCAGCTCGGCCGACGGGCGCGGGTTCACCATCGCGCGCAGGCTGCGGCTGATGGGCTTTCGCGGTCGGCTGCGCGCGCATGGGCATGTGCTGGCCGATCAATACGCGATGGCCCGGCGCAGCGGCTTCGACGAGGTCGAGATCGCCCCCGAGCTGGCCCGACGCCAGCCCGAGGAGCAGTGGCGCGCGCGGGCGAACTGGCGCGGGCATGACTATCAGTCGCGGCTGCGGGCGTAAGACCCCCCTTTCACACCACACACTCACCGACTAGATAGAGGCCGGGGCGCGATGGTCCCCGTGAATGGCAGATGAATCAGCAAGTTCCAGTGCAACAGGCAACACCGATCAAACCCCAGGCCGCGCCAAAGGCCGCCGCCGTCCCCGACGCGCAGACCGTGACGTCCGTGCGGCACTGGACGGACCGTCTGTTTTCCTTCCGGGTGACGCGGCCGCAGTCGCTGCGCTTTCGCTCGGGCGAATTCGTGATGATCGGCCTGATGGGCGACCCCGATCCCGAAACGGGCCGCCAAAAGCCGCTGCTGCGCGCCTATTCCATCGCCTCGCCCAGCTGGGACGAAGAGCTGGAGTTCTACTCGATCAAGGTGCCCGACGGGCCGCTGACCTCGAAACTTCAATACATCCAGCCGGGCGACAAGCTGATCCTGCGGCCCAAGCCCGTGGGCACGCTGGTGCATGACGCGCTGCTTCCGGGCAAGCGGCTGTGGTTCTTCGCCACCGGCACCGGCATCGCGCCCTTCGCCTCGCTGATGCGCGACCCCGAAACCTATGAGGCCTACGACGAGATCATCATGGCCCATACCTGCCGTGACGTGGCCGAGCTCGACTACGGGCGCGAGCTGATCGCGGGGCTGCGCGACGACCCCCTGATCGGCGAATTCGTGGGCGACAAGCTGCGCTACTATCCCACCACCACGCGCGAAGAGAGCCCGGTGATGGGCCGCATCACCACACGGCTCAGCGACGGCAGCATGTTCCGCGATCTGGAGATTGAGGGCATTTCGCCCGAGACCGACCGCGCGATGGTCTGCGGCTCGATCGGGCTGAACACCGACCTCAAGGAAATTCTGGAGGGCTTCGGCCTGCGCGAGGGCGCGAATTCCGAACCCGCCGAATATGTGGTGGAAAAGGCCTTCGTCGGCTGATTACACGCTTTCGCGCGGAGGCCGCGGGCGGCGCTTCGGGCGCGGGCGCCAACCTTCCGGCGCGGCAATTGACCTTTCGCGTCTTTGCACTCTCTCAAACGGCAGGCAAGGCATGGGCCACGTCGTCCTGCGCGGCGGTGTCCCGGCAGGACGCGAAAAGGAACGGGTTGCGATGAACGACTGCATTATCGTGGGTGCGGGGCCCGCCGGGCTGACGGCGGGCATCTACATGGGCCGCTTTCTGCGCCGCGCCCTCATCCTGGACGGCGGCAAGCCGCGCGCGGCCTTCATTCCGCGCACCCGCAACCTGGCGGGGTTTCCGCAAGGGATCACCGGGCCGGACCTGCTGGCGCGGATGCGCGAACAGGCGACCGCCCATGGCGTGGAGCTTCGCGCCGAGTTCGCGCAAGAGATACAGCGCTGCGACGGCGGATTTCGTGTCGTCACGGAATCGGGCGACCATCTGGGTCGCACCCTGGTGCTGGCCACCGGCGTCACAAATCACCCGCCCCGCATGGATATCGCCGAGCATGACGCCGCCGTCGCGCGCGGCCTGATCCGCTATTGCCCGATATGCGACGCCTTCGAGGTGCAGAAATGCCGCGTCGCCGTGCTGGGTACCGGGGCGCATGGCGTGGCCGAGGCGGTTTTCCTGCGCCGCTATTCCGCCGATGTCACGCTGGTGCGCCCCGATGCGACGGGGTTGAACGACGCAGACCGGCGCAGGCTGGAGGCCGCCGGGATTTCCCTGCTGCCGTCGCACATGCAGGCGCTGAACATCGACGGCGACAAGATCGCGGTGACCGACGCCGAGGGCGGCCGGACGCGGTTCGACACGCTCTACACCGCGCTGGGAACGACCGCGAACGCCACGCTGGCGCGCCAGATGGAAATGCGATGCGGTGCGGACGACTGCATCGAGGTGGATGCCCATTTCCAGACCTCCGTGGACGGGGCCTACGCCATCGGCGACGTGATCACGGGCCTCGACCAGATTTCCTTTGCCATGGGCCAGGCATCGGTGGTGGCAACGGCGATCCACAACCGGCTGGACGGCTGAGCGGCGGCTGCGCGCCCCTCAGGGGCGCAACGCCATGCGCAGGCGCGGCAGCACGTCGCGCAGCGTTTCCGGATCGTCCACCGCCGCCTCAAGCGAGACCCGCAGCGCCGTCTTGTCCACATCGGACAGATCGGAGTTTTCCAGAAGCACCAGGGCCCGGTCCAGATCGAAGCCCTCGACCGTCAGCACGCTGAAGCGATCCGGCGCGACCTTGGCGTTGCTGTCGACGTTGAGGGTCGACCCGGTGGCGGACGCCGCGCCATCCGCGCGGCCGTCGCGCACTGCGGCATTGTCGACGCCTGAACCGGAGCCTGAATTGGAGCCCGTGCCAAGGCCCGTGCCAAGGCCCGTATCGGCGGCGGTGTCGGTGGTCATGCCGGTCGCAGCGGGGGCAGAGCTTGCGCCGGTCGTCCCGCCCGTTCCGTCCCCTTTGGCGGTGGCGCGCGTGCCCGCGGCATCACCGTTCATCGTGGCATCACCGGTGGCGGAAACGTCGCCGGACCGCAGCGAATCGCGCAGCTGATCGGCGGTCTGGCTGGCGGCTTCCTCGGCGGCCAGACCAAGATCGCGCGCGGCGCCCCGAACCTCGTCGACGGCATTGCGCACCGCGTTCTTCATCCCGACGCCCGGCACCTTGGTGGCGTTCTCCAGATCCTGAACCGCCTTGTCGACCGACGATTTCGCCTTCTCGACCTCCTGGGCCGGGGTGGTCGCCTCACCGACGACGGGCGGCGGCGCCTGCATCGACCCGTCCATGCTGTCCGAGGGGGTGCGCCCGTCGAAATTTCCGTTCGGTGCCGCGAGATCCTGAGCGGAATTGTCGATCGCGCTGTCGTTTTCGGACGATTTGTCGACCATCGGCACGGTCTGGGGAACCGAATTCATCACGATCAGCGCAAGCAGCCCCATCACCGCGATAACCGCGATAATCACCTTGTTGCTCATTTTTCGGTCCTTCCGACTTACTGTGCCTTGCTCTGGCATCTAGGTCTCGCCCCATACAAAAGCAACATCGCCCCCGGTTTGCGGCAAATAACGCGATTTTAGCCGCTAAAAGCGGTTGAAGACCGCGGTCGGCGCGTCTAATTTCCTGTCATTCGGTACAAACGACAAAAGGAACCGCGCTATAGCCCGCAGACCCCATAACGCACCCCCGGTGCGTGATACCGGCCCCCGCGTAAACGAACGCATCCGGGCCCCTGAAATCCGGCTCATCGGAGCCGAAGGTGAAAACGTGGGTGTTGTATCGCCCGCGCGGGCAATGGTTCTTGCGGAAGAAGCCGGTCTGGATCTGGTCGAAATTTCGCCCAACGCCTCGCCGCCCGTCTGCAAGATCATGGATTTCGGCAAGTTCAAATACGAACAGCAGAAACGCGAATCCGAAGCCCGCAAGAAGCAGAAGATCATCGAGGTGAAAGAGGTCAAATTCCGGCCCAACACCGATGTGCACGATTACGACGTCAAAATGCGCAACGTCTTCAAGTTTCTTGAAAACGGCGACAAGGTGAAGGTCACGCTGCGGTTTCGCGGCCGTGAGATGGCGCACCAGAATCTGGGACGCGAGCTGCTGGAACGCGTGGCCGACGACACCAAGGAGGTCGGCAAGGTCGAAAACATGCCCAAGATGGAAGGCCGCCGGATGATCATGATGATCGGCCCCGTCACGAAATAGGCCCGACCGGCTGCCGGCGGATCACCGCCTGATCGGAATGGCTCTCCCGAATTGCGCCCCCGGATTGCGACCCCGCAGCCGGGGGCCTTTCATTTCCGGGGGCTTTTTCATGGGCTGCCACGGTCCTCGGCTCACGCGCGGCGGCCGTCCATGCAAGCCCCCCGCGTCTTGCGCCTCAGCCTTCGCGCAGACGGCCGCGCTGCGGGATTTCCTTGAGCAGCCCGCCGATGGCCATGCCCGCGATGTCGTCATCGCTTACCGTGATTCCCGCGGCGACGCGCGCCAGCACGTAATCCGCGCCGTTCAACGCGGGCGAACGCGCGCAGCCGGGCAGCCCGATAACCGGACGGCCCGACAAATCACCCAGAAACAGCAGATTGCCCGGGTCGACCGGCATGCCGAAGCGCGTCAGCGTTCCGCCCGCCTGGCGCAGCCCCTCGGGCGCGACATCATGGGCGTCGGATGTGGCCGAGGCGGTCAGGATCAGGATCAGATCCGCCGCCGTCTCCGCGCCCGGCGGGTCCTGCTCCGGGCGGACCTGCCGGAGCGCCCCGGCGATCGCGGACGCGTCATGCGCGACCCGCCGGACGCCGACCAGATCCATGCCCAATGCCTCGACCCGCGCCGCGATGGCGCGCAGGGCGCGGTCATCCGATGCCGCCTGCGCGCCCGCGGCGGCCCCGTCCGGGGCAGCCGAGGCGGGCGCTTGCCCGGCCTCATGCGGCACCGACAGTTCGGTGACGATCAGCGCGGCGCTGCGCAGCCTGGTGGGGCACAGGTGCAGCGCCGCGGCGCCCACGGCGCAGGCCCGCTCGACAGCTTCGGCCGCCACACCGTAGGAGATGATCTTGACCGTGCCGATCAGCCCGTCGCGCCGCGTCTGCGCATAGGGCCGCGTGCAGGCGAAGGTGATCATCGAATCGACGCGGTTCAGCGCCCGGATCGCGGCCTCGTCCATCTCGACCACGCCGGGGTCGGTCGCGTAGAGGTTGACCCGTCCGGTCACGGCCTTCGACAGGCGGATCGACGCCGCTTGCGGGTCGGGCACCAACGCGCGCGCGATGCGGCTCGCGGCCTCGTCCTCATGCAGATCGCAGGCGTCGAGCCGCGCCACCACCACCGAGGCGACGCCCTCGGCCCGCAGATCGCGCAGATCCGCGGCATCGAGCCGTCGCCCCTTGCGGATCTTGCGTGTCGCAAGCGTCAGCGAATGCGCCAGGATCGCGCCCTCGGCCCGCGCCAGAGGCTGATCCCCGAATTTCATCCCTTGCGCCTCAGCACGGCGACGATCTGCGCCAGGATGGACACGGCGATCTCGGCCGGCGATGCCGCCCCGATATCGAGCCCCACGGGCGCATGAATGCGCTCGATCTCGGCGTCGGTCCGCCCCGCCTCCTTCATGCGCGCCACCCGCTTGGCGTGGGTGCGCGTCGACCCCAGGCAGCCCAGGTAGAAGGCCGGTGTGTCCAGCGTCGCGAGGATCGCGGGATCGTCAAGCTTGGGGTCGTGGGTCAGCGTCACCACCGCCGTCCGGTGATCGGGGCGCAGCGCCCGCACCGCGTCGTCGGGCCAGTCATGGATCAGCGTCTCGCCGGGAAAGCGCGCGGCGGAGCCGAAGGCCTCCCTCGGGTCGATCAGCCGGGGCGCGAACCCCGTCAACCGGGCCATCTGGATCAGCGGCTGCGCAATATGCACCGCCCCCACCACGATCAACTTGAGCGGCGGGTTCTGCACGGCGACGAACCAGTCGCCCTCGAACCCGGATTTGTCGCTGCGAAACCGTGCCTCGACAGCGTCGGCCGATGGCCCGGCCTGTGTAGCGCCCTGCGCAACGTCCGGCGCGGCCGCGCCGGATCCCCGGCCCTTGCTGTCGGTCAGCTGGCGATCCCAGGTGCTCAGGTTCACCAGATAGGCGAACGCGCGGCCCTCCGCGCGGCGCGCCACGATCCGCGCCAGCAGATCGGCCGACAAGGCCCTGCCGACCGGCTCCACCAATATGCGGATCGTCCCGCCGCAGGCCAGCCCCACGGCAAAGGCCGCATCGTCGCTGACGCCGAATTCCAGCACCCTGGGGGCGCCATCCTCGATCGCCTCGAGCGCTTCGGCCACGACGGCGCCTTCGACACAGCCCCCCGACACGCTGCCCGACATCTCGGAGGCGCCGTTTATCGCCAGCTGAGAGCCAACCGGGCGCGGCGCGGACCCCCAAGTCTGCACCACCGTCGCGAGGGCAGCGCCCTGCCCCGCCTCATGCCATGCGAGGGCCTGTTCGGGGATTTGCTCGAATGTCGCTGTCATGGAGCCTCCTGCGGTGACCCTAGGACCGTCGCGGGGGGGATCGCAAGCCACACAATCGCGGGCTCACGCGAAAACCGCCGCGCCCCGGCGGGGGCACGGCGGCCATCGGCACTCATTGCGGCGGCCCGCGCCACAAGGGCGGCGCGGGTCCTGGTCACAGGCGCGATCAGTTCAACGAAGCGCTGCGCAGAAGCGGCGTGATCCGGCGCACGGTCGCGCGGCGGTTCGCGCGCTCCGCCGTCTGGGTCGGCACCTTCAGATCCGATTCGCCATACCCCTGGACCACCAGGTTTTCCGGCGGAATGTCGAAATATTCCGTCAGGGCAAGCGCCACGGATTCCGCACGGCGGTCCGACAGGGCCAGGTTGTAGCCCGCACCGCCCACGGCGTCGGTGTGACCCTCGACCAGGAAGACCTCCTTCGGGTTGTCCTTGATCAGCCCTTCCATCACGCGGCCGAGCTTGTTCAGCTCATCCGCCTGACTGGGGGTGATCGCCGAGGATGCGGTCGCGAAGGTGATCGCGTCCAGATCGACCGCGGGCGCCATCAGGCGCACCTGGTTGATGTCGCGCACCTGACGCAGCGAAAACGTCCGGTTCGCCTGGGTCTTGCGTTCCAGCGCACGGCGCAGGTCGGCCTCATCGGCGGTGGAGACATCCGTGGCGGCGAACTGCTGGCGCGTGACCGTCGGCAGATCCGAAACCTTGACCGGCTCTACCGTCGTGGTGTCGTCGAACAGCACGATGCGATCGCCGTCGGGCGTGACGCGGACCCGCTGCAACACGCGCAGATCGGCATCGCGGATCGTCACGATCTTGGAGCCGTCGTCGCGCAGCACCGTCTGGCGGGTGGACCCGTCAGAAAAGGTTTCGGTCTGGATCTCGTTGCCAGGGCGGCGCAGCAGGGCGTTGTCGTCCTTCAGCACACGCAGCGTGTCGCCCCGTTCGACCACGACCCGGTCGCCCGAATTCGACAACACCCGCGAACCGTTCGAGAGCAGCGCACCGACCGCAAGTCCGCCCAGGCCGACCAGAAGGCCCTTCTCGACGTCCGAGAGGCCGCTGTCGTTGTTGTCCGATGCGGACTGCGCGTTGGCGTTGGCCTGCGTGTTCGCGCTCCCCTGCGCCTGGGTCGACGCAGCCGTGTTGGGATCGGTCGCGGTGGTATCGGCGGTGGATTGATCCGTGGTCGCCACGGCGGTGGAGAAATCCTCGCTGCTGGTGCGGGTATTGTCCTGCGTGACCTCTTCGGTCGTGACCTTCACATCCTGGGTGTCGGCGGCGGCGCCATCTGCGGCGGCGGCGGCAGCGGCGGCCACGGGGGCGTTGGCCTCTGCTATGGCTTCCGCGTCAGGCGCGGGCAGCGGCGCGGCGGCGTCGGCCGACTGGTCGGCGGTCGCCGTGGCGCCGGTCTGCGTGGTCGCCGTGCCCGTGTCGGCACCCTGATCGCCGGTCGCGGTGGTCGTGTCGCTTGCCGAACCATCGGCGGTGGCCTGCGCGCCGGTGGCGGCAGTCGCGTCGCCCGATGCGGCAGCGGTGGACTCGGTCGTGGAGTCGGGCGCCGTGGTGTTCGAAGTCGCGGGATCGCTGGCCGCGGCGCTGGTGTCGGTCTGGGCGCCGGTGTCGGCGGATGTGCTGCCCGAGGCGCTGCCCGACGCGCTGGACGTGGTCTGCGTATCCGATGTGGTCGTCGCGGAAGACTGGGCAGCCGTCTCGCCCGCGCCTGCACTGGCGGCGGGGGCGGTTTCGTTCGTCGCGCTGCCGGACTGGGCGTTCATGGTGTCCGTCGAGGTGGTCGTGGCGGAATCGCTTGCGGTGTTTTCCTGCAACGCCGGGGCGGCGGTGTCATTCGCGCCCGTCGAGGATGTGCCTGTCGAAGTCGCGGTGGCGTCGGCGCCGGACTGAGCGCCGGAAGATGCCGTGCCATCGGTCGATGCAGCGGTACCCGCGGTGGCATCGGCACCCGCGTCATTGCCCGCGGCCGCCGCTTCGGCGTTCGGCATGGCATCAACGGGCGCGGCCGCGTCGGCTTCGGGGGAGACGGCGGTTTCAGCGGCTGCGGCATCGGCGTTTACCGCATCGACGCAATCCGCGGGAACGGGTGCGGGCACCGGGGTGGCGTCGGCTTCGGCGGTTTCGCCCGTTGCGGCGGCATCGGCATTCGTATCGGCGCCCGTATCAGCGCCAGCATCGGCGCCCGTATCAGCGCCAGCATCAGCGCCCGAGCCATCGGTGGCGCGGAATTCCGCGCAAGGATCGGCCGCGTCCGCGGCGGCCGGAGCGGTCTGGGCCGTATCCGCGCCTGTCGCGCCTGTCACCGTGGCGGTTTGCGCCAACAGCGGGTTGGTCAACAGCGAAAGGCTGGCCACCAGGGCAGTCGTTGTTTTCATCGAGGTTCGCACGGGGTTTCCTCCTGCGGTGTGTGAGTCTTCGCCGCTCAACGCGGCGGCCATCTCCCCTGTTCCCCGGACGTTCATGCAATTTCACGTCGTGCCACGCATGAGCGCCATCAACCTGCGCTTTTCTCCTCCGTCTTCCTTGCGGCCAAGGGCTTCGGCCAGATCCTCTATCGAGGCGATGTTATGTCCCGCGCGCAGGCTGTCGACCCTGGGCAGCATCTGCCGGATGCCCTGCGCCCTGGGCGCGAAGCCCTCCCAGCGCAGCAACGGGTTCAGCCAGATCAGCCGGCGCGCGGACAGATGCAGCCGCTCCATCTCGCGGCCCAGCCGCACGGGGTCGTCGCGGTCGAGCCCGTCGGTGATCAAAAGCACCACCGCACCCTGCCCCAGAACGCGCCGCGACCAGTCGCGGTTGAAGCTGTGCAGGCATTCCCCGATCCGGGTGCCGCCTTCCCAGTCTTGCGCTTCCCGGCCCGCCGCGCGCAGCGCCGCGTCCACATCGCGCTGGTTCAGATGCCGGGTGATGTTGGTCAGCCGCGTGCCGAAGGTGAATGCATGCACCCGTGCCCAGCCCGCCCCCCTGTTGTTCGACACCGCATGCAGGAAATGCAGCGCCACGCGCGAATATTGCGACATCGAGCCGGAAATGTCGCAGATCACCACGAGGTTCGGCCAGCGCTGGCGGCGCGACTTGCGCCGAAACTCCTGCACGTCACCGCCGCGCCGCATCGCCGCGCGCATCGTCGCGCGCCAATCGGGGCTGTGCCCCGCGCGGTCGGCGCGGCTGCGCCGCGAGACCAGCGGCGGGACGGGCAGCGACAGCTTGGCCAGCATCCGCTTGGCATCGGCCATCTCGGCGGTGCTCATCTGCTCGAAATCGAGGCTGCGCAGCTTTTCCCGGCCGGACATCGTGGCGCTGGCGTCGATCTCCAGGCGCGTCTCCTCTTGCCGATTTTGCGCAGGCTCTGGCCCGTTGCGATCCGCGCCGTCCAGCAACGCCTCCGCCGCGCGCTTTTCGGCGGCCTGCGCGGCGCGGTCCTCCTGCACGCCGCGCACGGCAGGCGACAGCATCGCGATCATATGTTCCAGATACCGCGGATCGCGCCAATACAGGCGAAAGACCTGCGCGAAGATCAATCGGTGTTCCGGGCGGCTGACGAAGCAGGCGTGCAACGTCCAGTAAAAATCCGATCTCGCGGAGAATCCCGCCGCCTCGACCGCGCGGATCGCGTCGACCACCCGCCCCGGCCCCAGCGGCAGGCCCGCCTTGCGCAGCGCGCGGGCAAAATGGATGATGTTGTGCGACAGTTTCCCGTCTTCGGGGATATCCAGATCGGGCAGCGCCACCATCAGACGGAATCCAGAGTTGTCCTGACCTCTTCGAGGAGTCGGCGCGCCTCGCCTCCCTGCACCTTCTGGATATCGTCCTGATATTTCAGAACGGCCCCCAGCGTATCGGCGATCATTTCCGGGCTGAGGTTGATGACATCCAGCGCCAGCAGGCATTTCGCCCAGTCGATGGTTTCCGCCACGCCCGGTTTCTTGAACAGATCCTCGGTGCGCAATTTCTGCACGAAGGACACGACCTCCCTGCTCAGCCGGTCGGCGGCCTCGGGCGCGCGGGCCTGAAGGATCTCGACCTCCCGCTCGAAGCGGGGATAATCGACCCAGTGATACAGGCACCGCCGCTTGAGCGCGTCGTGGACCTCTCTCGTGCGGTTGGAGGTCAGGATCACGATCGGCGGCTCCTGCGCGGCGATGGTGCCAAGCTCGGGGATGGTGACCTGAAAATCGCTCAGCGCCTCCAGCAGGAACGCCTCGAACGGCTCATCGGTGCGGTCGAGCTCATCTATCAGCAGGACGGGCGCGCCGCCGGGCTGCGGCTGCATCGCCTCCAGCAGCGGGCGCGCGATCAGGTACTCCTCGCTGAAGAGTTCCTGCTGCAAGGCGCGGCGGTCGGCGCCGCCTGCCGCCTCCGCGGTACGGATCGCCACCATCTGCGCGGCGAAATTCCATTCGTAGACCGCGCTGGACGCATCCAGCCCCTCATAGCATTGCAGGCGGATCAGGCGGCGGCCCAGCGCGGCGGAAAGGGCCTTGGCGATCTCGGTCTTGCCGACACCGGCCTCGCCCTCCAGAAACAACGGGCGCCCCAGCCGCAGCGCCAGGAACACCACCGTCGCCAGGGCGCGGTCGCAGACATAATCCTGTTCAGCCAGCGTCTGCTGCACGGCCTCGATCGACGAAATATCGCTCACACGGGTTCCTCCCCTTTGCGCCTAGGCTGCATGCGCGCGGCAAAGGGTCAAGACCCCATCCCGCCGCCCGGAAGGCGGGGGACGGGCAGCGGCCGCGGCGATCAGCGTTTGTGCACCACCAGAACCTGATCCTTGCGGTCCTTCTGGTAATGAACCTGATGGATGAAAACGCCGGAAAACTCACCGCGCAGATCGTTGAAATCCGCCGCGACGGCCGGGTCGGAATGGCGGAAATCGCCATGTTTCAGATAGCTCTGGAACAGCTCGGCTGTCTTTGTGACACCGGGCTTTTCATAGGCTTCGGGCTGCCAGCGCAGATCCTCGACAATATAGATGCCGCCCGGTGACAGGCGGGGAAACATCGCCAGAAACGCGTTTTGCTGGTGGTGGGAGGCGTGGCTTGCGTCGTCCAGGATGATGTCGCAGCTGCCGATATCGTCGGCGGCGCGTGAAATCTGTTCGGCATCGTCCATATCGCATCGGTGAAATTCGAAGCGGTCATTCCTGAACCAGCTGAAATCCGACACATCCAGCCCGATGATCCGCGCCTTTGTGAAATACTCCAGCCACATGCGCACCGAAGGCAGATCGGGCGTCTCGCGGTCGGGGTCGTGGCCGTGTTCCGGCCCGCCGACCAGCAGACCCATTTCCAGAAACCGGATCTTGCGCTGCCGGTAGGGGTGGAACAGCAAATGGTAAAGCTCGGTATAGCGGTGCTTGATCGAACCCTTGTCCGAGCCGTATTTATCCGCCAGATCGGTCAGGTTCACCAGTTTCGACGTCGATGGCCTTACCGCCGGAACCGACAGCTTGCGGTCGGATTTCCCTTGCTTGGCAGCGGAGGGCGCGGGTGCCTCCGGCGTCATCTGCTCGATCAACGCGTCCGGCAGCGGTGCCAGTCCGGGGTCGATCTCGTGCTTTTTCAGCAGATCGTCGAGATAGCTGCCCGCAGGGGGAAAGCCGCCGACGCTGGCCAGATAATGTTTCATCCGCCTCCCGTAGAAATGGATCGAGCTGCTGTCCGGGCGCAACATGCCCTCGATCGCCGCATAGCTTTCGGGCTTCATGATCTTGCGCCGGTCCGCGAACCCCATCGGGTAAAGCGCGTGGCGCGGCAGCGCATGGGCGGCCTCTCCGGTCTTGTGCAGGTAGTGGGTGATCGCGTGCGGCCCCCAGACGCCCCACTGCATTTCCGACACATGCACGGGCGTGCCCGCATCCTGCAAGCCGCGCAGCCGGGCGGTCTCGGCCTCGTCGAACCATTCGGGGATGGCATATTCGTCTTCGGTCATTTCCAGCAGTCGGCCCAGCGCGTCGCTGTCGCGCGGCAGGCCCAGCACGCCGCCGTTGATGTTGTGATCGCTTTCCCAGCCGTAGAAGTGGCCGGTCCCGCTGGTGAAGGGGCGCAGGCAATAGGCGTCGGTGTCGGCCCAGATCACCCCCTCGGACTGTTTGAGAAGATGATAGCGGAACACATCGGAAAACAGCGCCAGACTGCCGGTGCGGCCGTGCTGGATGAAATTGTCCATCGACAGGATTTCATTGCCGTCGCGCACCTCGACACCGGCGGGGATGTTGTCGACCTTGCCGTATTGATAAAGTTTCACATGCTGGCCCGCGTCCAGAAAGGATTTGGCGCACAGCTGCTCCACATAGGTCAACGGTCCCTGGACCCAGAGCATCGCAATCTCGTATTCTTTCGCCACTTCGGGGCCTCTCCTTGCCTGCCTCGTTTCAGCCTGCCGACCTGTGCCGGTCTGATTTATCCGCGCGCCCTACCGGACGGCGACACCGCGCGGGGTGATCAGGGTCAGCCCCGGATCCGCCGCCACATCCGCGATGTCCTTTTCGTAAAACCGCGTCAGATGGGCGCGCTCCTGTTCGGTCCAGGGATCATAGCCCGCGAATTCACGCCCGCGCGGATAGCGTTCCTGCAATTCCACCCGCTGGCGCAGCGCGGCGTCGGGGCCTTCTTCATAGATCAGACGCAGCAATTCCTCGACCGCGCGGCCCGAGGCAGTGGGGCGCTTGTTGGCATCCTTGGGCGCTTTCAGCTTGGCCAGATCCACACCGGGCCCGCAAAGATTGCCCAGAACCACCTGTTCAAGCGCGCGAAAATCCTCATGCCGCCAGACGTGAATGGTCGCGTCGGGAAAGAAGGTCTGGATGGTCTTGAGCACATTCATCCAGCTGGGCATGTTTTCAAGGACTTGCTGCTTCATCTTCTCTTCGGACACGAACGAGTTGCCCGACACCGAGCGCAGGTATTCCACATAGGCCGAGGCGAAGAAATCGGCGTAGTTGCGCACACCGATATGCACCTCGCGCACCTCCAGCGGAATGAAGGTGGCAAAGGTTTCGATCAGCTTGCGCCGCCAGCGGTAAAGCACGCCGCGCTTGGTGCAATGTCCGCAATGCCCGGCCATGTTTTCATCGCTGAGCACGATCCGGTCCGCCCCCTTGGCGACCAGCGGGTCGAAGAAGGCGCGGGCGTGTTCGCGCAACTCCGCGTCGCTGATGCGCGGCGACCAGTCCAGCCCCAGCTTTTCATAGGCGTTCAGCTGACAGGGGATGGTATATTGCTTGCGCGTGTCGCGGTGGTGCACATAGGTGACGCCCTGTTTCGCCAGATAGCCGGAATTGCGGTTCAGCGTGGACTGGACATGGCTGGTGGCGGTCTTGTGAAACCCGCCGTGCACCACGACGTAGGGTTTGCTCATGTCTGGCTGACCCCGCTCGCGGCGACTTGGGCGCGCCACTTTTCCTCCAGCTCGGTCTCATCCGTCCAGCCCGCATCGGGTGCGAGGCCGGATTTGTCGACAGGCGCCTCGCCGCAGCGGTTCATGGTGCGGATCGTCTCGCGGAATTCGCTCCAGCCGTCGCGGGCCTTCAGCTCGGCGATCTTGGTGCGGTGCCATTCCACCGCCGCCTCATGCAGGCGCTTCAGCTCGGGGTCGGCCATCAGCGCGTCAAGCTCGCGGCGGGCGGCGGGGATGCGCGGCTCGATCGAGCGGTCCTCCACCTGGTTGAGGTTCATGTCCGCCCAATAGCTCATGCCCTGATCGCGGTCGATATGGTTGGTGCGGCCGCGGTCCCGCTTGACCAGGAAACTGTCGACCGAACGCACGGCATAATGGTGCAACCGCGCGTGATCATGGGCGAACTTCGGATGCGCCGACCAGCCCTGCGTCAGATAGCTGTCGGGCATCGCCTGCCCGCCCGCATCCTTCCACACCAGCCCCTGCACGTCCTTGGCGAACTTGGGCCGGTGCACGCTGAGCCGCAGCAGCTTGTCGTTGCGCCGCACCAGCGTTTTCAGCCCGCGCGCCTTGTATTTGTCAAAATAGACCTCGGGCGCGGCCCATTTGAACTGATCCACCACCATTTCGTCGCGGTATTCGACCTGATCGCCGCTGCCGAAGATCTTCCAGCAGACGGAAATCGCATCGGCGTAGCCCGTGGCGTCGAACAGGGCGGGCAGCGTGCCATCGCCCGCGCGGATGTTCAGAAACTCATCGCAATCGGCGCAGATCAGCCAATCGGCATCCTTGGTGTATTCATGGTTAAAGCCGCGCCGCAGCGCCACCCGCTGCGGGCTTGCGCCCTCCTTGAACCTGTTGTCCTGATGCAGCGCCAGCCCCAGCTTTTCCAGCCGCCGGGCGATGGCGTCGGTGCCATCCTCGCAACCGTTGGTATAGATCATGAAGTCGGTGAACCCGATGGAGCGGTTGTAGGCGATCCATTCCAGCATGAAGGGGCCTTCGTTCTTCATCGTGGTGACGACGACGACCTTGTCGTTCCTGGCGGGCGCCGTCAGTGCGGGGGCCGCGGCGGCGATGGCGGGCGTGTCCTGCTTTGCCCCGCGCAACAGGGCGCGGAACCGGCGTGTGGCCATCTGCGAGTAGAAATCGCGCCCGCGGTCGTCGAAATAGCCACACAACGCCTTGCGATACCATTTCAGCGACCGGCGCCCGCGATACGCCCGATAGAAATCCGCCTCGTTCAGATCATCCATCACCGCGCGGGTCATCACGCCCTTCAGCGCACCGATCTTGCGCAGCATGACCGCCGACTTGTGGCCCGAGAACCAGCATTTGAATTCATGCACATTATCGCCCGAAAGACGGCGCATGTGGTTCACGTCGGGTTCGTGGTAGGGATCGTAGAAGATGCTGACCTGCCCCAGCCCCGCCGTCAGCCCGGCAGCATCCGACAGCGGCAGTGTCCAGTCCTGTCTGCGGCCGGACCAATAGCGGTCCTCCCAGGGGATCAGCCGCTCATCGAGCGTCGATTGCGGGTTGAAGGCCACCACATGCGCGCCCGGCACGAGCGAGCCGAAGCTGAGCGCCGCGAAGCCCCCCATCGAGGCGCCCGCGAAGACGACGCGGTCATAGCCGTCGAAGAACCCCTTGGCCGCCAGCTCCTGCATCCGCGCGATCAGGTCCGCGTCGCGATACCAGTCGGCCACATTCGCCATCACGCCCAGATGCGACAGGTTGAGGTCGCGCGCGAACTTGAACGCCCACGGCACCCGCTCCGCGCTGCGGTCATTGACATTCGCGAGGTTGTCGAAGCTGACAAGCAGCCGGTTGACCGGACGCCGCACGAACATCAGCGAATGTTTGCCCGTTTTCTCGAAGAAGCCTTCACCGCTGCCGCCGGGCGAGAGTTCGTCGAACCACAGCGGCAGGGCGTCGCCGCCCGCGGTCGGCTCGTCTATATCGTCGGCCGCCTGCGACCCGGCCGCCACCTGATCCGCGGCGTTTTCATCCCTCACGTCCTTCGCCATCGCGAAAGCCCTTCCCTGTTCCTGCCCGGCGCGCCTTTGGGCTGGCGCGCAAATTTCAGGATTTGTAGCCGGATTTGCCCCCCGGATGAAGTCTTTTGCCCTTTCAGCGTTCAAGTTTCGCGCCATCCGGCGGGTTTGGGCAACATTCGTCGGTGTCCGCCCCCGGCAGCTGGCCGCGCCGCCGTGGGACACGCCCGCGGAACGCGCCCGCAGCCACACCCCCGCGCCGATTGTCGCCGCCAGCGCCGCGGTCACGAACGCGGCGGCCGAAATTGGTTCTGGCCACCGCAGCCGCCACGCCCTAGCACTATAGGGGTCCGAGATCCTGAGATTGCCTGAACACGCGCCATGACAGAGCCGGAAATCCATCTGCATCTGGGCGCGCATAAGACGGCCAGCTCCCATCTGCAGAAAAGCCTGCGCCAGAATCCCGATGTCCTGGCCGGGCTCGGCGTGCGGTTTCTGCCGCCCCAGCACTACCGCCGCACCCTGGCGCCGCTGCAACTGGCGCTGCGCGACGGCGAGGACCGGCAGCAACTGGTGGCGCGGGCGGGCATGATGCTGCGCGGTGCCGCGGACGGCGCGCCGCGGCTCATCGTGTCGGATGAGAATATCCTGGGAAACCTGCCGCGCGTCGCCAGGGACGGCAGGCTCTACCCCTGGGCGCAGGGACGCCTGCACCGCAGCATCACCGTCATGGGCGCGCCGCCTGCCTGCGTCTATCTGGCCGTCCGCAATATCGCCGATTATCTGGTCTCCGCCCATAGCGAAAGCCTGATCCACAAGCCCTTTCGCAGCTTCGACGCCTTTCTCGCCACGATGGCGCCCGCGTCGCTCAGCTGGGCGCAGCTGGTGGCGGATCTGCGGCCCGCGCTGGGGCGCAGCGAGCTGATCCTCTGGCGGCAGGAGGATTATCCCCGCGTGCAGGAGCGTATCGTCTCGCGGATGATCGGCGCGCCCTGCCCCGACGCGTTCAAGTTCCTGGCGCTGCGCCCGCGCCCCGGCCTGTCCGCCCGCGCGCTGCGCGCGCTCGAGAAATGGAGTGCCGAGGGCCGCGACATCCGCCAGGACGGTCTGATCGCCCACGCAAGGGAACTGTTCCCGAAAAGCGACGCGTTCCCCGCCCCCGAGCCTTTTTCCGCAAAGGAGCGCGCGATTCTCGACCGGAACTACCGGCACGACTGGCAGGCGCTGAAAGCCATGCCGCATGTCACTGTCATCGAATCGGAAACGGAACCGCAATGATGGCCGGACTGTAGCCGTCATCCGAAGAAAATCGCGCTTTATTCATAATTCTGCCCGTTTGACCTTAGATGAGAGGGAGGAGTATTCTTAATGTTGGCACTGGTGGATTTTAGGTATGGACGAGTCTTCGAACCGGGATGAGACGGCGGCGCCTTCGGGCGAGGCGACGGCGCTCGACGAGGCGCTGGAGCGGCTGGGGCAGAAATTCGGATTTTTCAGGACGCTGGGCCGCGATCACCGCGCCGTCTACATGGAGGCCGACGAGGCCGTGCTCGACGATGACCAGAGCACCCTTTTCGTCAGTTTCGTGCAGACGCAGGAAGATGACGCCTCCATCGCGGATGTCTGCCCGCTGGGCAATCATCTTCGCAAGTCGCGCGGATGGGCGCAGCTCTGCGTGCTGGCGGGATCCGAAAGCTGGTTTCGCGCGCCCGAGGTCTATGCATTTTTCGACAGCCTGACGGACGACGGTTTTTTCGAGGGTTTCGACAGGGTCATCTTTTTCGGCGAACGCATGGGCGGCTATGCGGCGGCGGCCTATTCGGTGGCGGCGCCCGGCGCGGTGGTCATCGCCTGCAGCCCGCAGGCCACGCTGACCGGATCGCTTGCGGGGTGGGATGGGCGTTATCGCGAGGCACGGCGCCTGGATTTCACGTCCCGCTACGGCTACGCGCCCGAAATGGTCGATGCCGCACGCGAGGTTTTCGTGTTTTACGATCCTTATGAGCGGCTGGACGCCATCCATGCGGCGCTGTTCAAATCCGACCACACGCGGATGATGCCGTTGCGGCTGCAAGGCCCCAACACCGGCGCCGAGATGGAGGTGGCGGGCATCCTGGACGAAACCGTGGTCGCCGCCGCCGAAGGCAGGCTGAGCGCACCCGTCTTTTACACGATGTTCCGCCGCCGCCGCGCGGTACGACGCTATCTGCGTCGCCTGCTGGCCGAAACCGAGCAGCGGGAACGCACCTATCTGACGGCGATGGCCGCGCGCGCGATCCTGACCTACATGGTCGGCCCGCAACTGAAGGAAGCCTACAAGACCGCCAGTCTGAAGCTGGAAAAGGAAGGCCGCAGCCTGCCGCCGATGATCGAGCCGCCGCGCAAGGCCGCGCAGGCGTGAACAGCTGACGTGAAGAGGGCTTTGTACCGGCGGCATCGCCGCTTCACGCCGACCGCCCCCCCTCGCCGCCCCGGCCCTGCCGCCGGAATGGCGGGGACAGGCCTGCGGCGCAGCCGGAAGCGGCCTCAGATCACAGGTGACCGTAGCGTGAGAAGATCACGCGCGGGACGTCTTCGCGCTTGAGCCCGCGCACGGCAAGCTGCTGATCGGACATCTGCATCAGATCGTTGATCTCGCGCGACATGCGGTTGGCGGTGGCCAGTTTGTCCAGGCCCCGCGCGATCCAGATGAAAGGCGCGGCGACAACCGTTGCCGCGATGCCGAAAAAATTGCCGCCCGGGGCGGCCGTTGTGGTTTGCGTAGCGAAAGCCATCGAAAACTCCTGTAAAACTCGGGTTTCCTCCCTGGCGATTACATGGCGGCATTGCCCCTTCTGCACAACGCCCGGCCGCGAAGTCCCGCCTTGCGCCTGATGCATAGCTAGGCGCCCCGCGACCCGTGCCGTGCCCGCGCCGCGCCCGGGCCGCCCCCCTCACGAGGAAATTCAGCGGGTGCGATCATCCGCTCTCTGGCCAAGCGGGGAAGATCTGGTGTAGGTCGCGCGGCGAACCGACTTGCCGGAGACTTGCCAGAGATGACGCCCGATCTGACAGAACTGACCCTGATCCGCCCGGACGACTGGCACCTGCACCTGCGCGACGGCGACATGCTGAAAGGCATCGCACCGGAAAGCGCGCGCGATTTCGGCCGGGCGATCGTGATGCCCAACCTGGTGCCGCCCGTCGTCACCGGACAACAGGCGCGGGCCTATCGCGACCGGATCATGGCGGCGCTGCCTGCGGGCAGCGCCTTTCGCCCGCTGATGACGCTTTACCTGACCGAAGAGACCGACGCCGACGATCTGATCGCCGCGCATGACGCGGGCATCGTCACGGCGGTCAAGCTCTACCCCGCCGGGGCCACGACCAATTCGGCCTCCGGCGTGCGCGATTTCGACAAGGTGCAGCCGGTGCTGGAACGCATGGCCGAAGCGGGCGTACCGCTGTGCGTCCACGGCGAGGTCACCGACCCGGACGTCGACATCTTCGACCGCGAGGCGGTATTCATCGACAATGTGCTGGACCCGATCCGCCGCCGCACGCCGGGACTCAAGGTCACGCTGGAACATGTCACGACGCAGGATGGCGTCGACTACATCAGGGACGCGAGCGCCGGCATCGCCGGGTCGATCACCACGCACCATCTGATCATCAACCGCAACAACCTCTTCGCCGGGGGGCTGCGGCCGCATTACTACTGCCTGCCCATCGCCAAGCGCGAGGCGCATCGCGTCGCATTGGTCGAGGCCGCGACCTCGGGCGATCCGCGATTCTTTCTGGGCACCGACAGCGCACCGCACGCCGACCCCGCCAAGGAAAGCGGCTGCGGCTGCGCGGGCGTGTTTTCCGCGACCAACACGCTGGCGTGTCTTGCGCATGTGTTCGAGGCCGCGGAAGCGCTGGATCGGCTGGAATTCTTCACCTCGCGCAACGGACCCGCGCATTACGGCCTGCCCGAAAACGAAGACACGATAACCCTGCAACGCACGCCCGAGCCGCTGGCGCTGCCCGCGAAGATCGAAACCGGCGCGGGTCCGGTGACGCTGTTCGATCCGGGCTTCGCGCTGCACTGGCGCGTCAAGGACACACCACAGGAGCCCGCGCAATGATCCCCGCCACCTATCCCCCCGCCGCCGAGATCGCCCGGCTGACCGCGCGAATGCTGCTGGATATCGAAGCCGTGCATTTCAACGCGGCCGATCCCTTCACGCTGGCGTCGGGGCTGCCGTCGCCGACCTATATCGACTGCCGCAAGCTGATTTCCTACCCGCGCATCCGATCCACGCTGATGGATTTCCTGACCTGCACCGTCATGCGCAACGCGGGACTGGAAGCGTTCGACAACATCGCGGGCGGCGAGACGGCCGGCATCCCCTTCGCCGCGCTGGTGGCGGAGCGCATGGCCCTGCCGATGAGCTACGTGCGCAAGAAGCCCAAGGGCTACGGGCGCAACGCCAGGATCGAGGGCGCGATGCACGAAGGCCAGCGCGTTCTGCTGGTCGAGGATCTGACGACCGACGGCGGCTCCAAGATCTCCTTCGTCGACGCGATCCGCGACACCGGCGCCAGCTGCGCGCATACGGCGGTGATCTTCTACTACGGCATCTTTCCCGAAACGGAAAAGACCCTGGGCGATCACGGTGTGACGCTGCATCATCTGTGCACCTGGCACGACGTGCTGGCCGTCGCGCGCGAGGAGGCCCGCTTCGACGCGGACACGCTGGCCGAGGTGGAAAAATTCCTCGCCGACCCGCGCGCATGGCAGCAGGCGCGGCGCGGCTCCTGACGACTGCGCCCGATGCGTGCCCCGCGCCGGGGGCGCAGGGCGGAGACAGGGCAGCGGGTTCGGGAACTCATCCGTGCACCCATCCGGCATCGTGCAGGGGCCTAAGCAAATATCCGCCCGCACACGCCCATATGTTGACGCGACGGCCAGAGCGATGGCAACATATGCCCCGCTCCCGGCATATGTCAGCTATCCACAGAGATATACATTTTGCGTAAAACGCACCGGGGCCGTATTCAGGTACGGGGACAAGGGGCTTGGACATGAACGAGATCGCGACGATCAACCATCAGGGCATGGCGGTGGCGGGCACCGGCGAGGGTGCGCAGGCGCTGCCACATCACATCGAGGCCGAACAACAGCTGCTGGGGGCCATCCTGACGAACAACGACCTTTTTGACCGGGTCGCCTCGATCGTCGGCGCCGAACATTTCCACGAGCCCGTCCATGCGCGCATCTGGGAAATCGCGGCCGCGCGAATTCAGAAAAACGCGCTCGCCTCGCCGGTGACGCTGAAACCCTTCCTGGAGGATGATCCCGGCCTGGCCGAGCTGGGCGGCGTCGGCTATCTGGCGCGGCTTGCGGGGGCGGCCATTTCGGCCTTTGCCGCGCGCGACTATGCGCAGATGATCTATGATCTGGCGATCCGGCGCGAGCTGATCAGCCTGGGGCGCGACATTTCCGCCAAGGCGGGCGACGTCACCGTCGCGAGCGAACCCAAGGACCAGATCGTCGAAGCCGAACAGGCGCTCTACAAGCTGGGCGAACAGGGCAAATCCGACAGCGGGTTCCAGTCGTTCCTGAAGGCCGTGACCGATGCGGTCAACGTCGCCAACGCCGCCTATCAGCGCGACGGCGGGCTGGCGGGGGTGTCCACCGGATTGACGGACATGGACAAGAAACTGGGCGGTCTGCACCGCTCGGACCTGCTGATCCTTGCCGGGCGCCCCTCCATGGGCAAGACGTCGCTGGCCACGAACATCGCCTTCAACATCGCCAAGACGCACAAGCGCGGCAAGCTGCATGACGGCACCGAAGGTTCGGTGAACGGCGGCGTGGTGGGGTTCTACTCACTCGAGATGTCAGCCGAGCAGCTGGCCGCGCGCATTCTGTCCGAGGCGGCCGAGGTGCCTTCCGAACAGATCCGTCGCGGCGACATGACCGAGGACGAGTTCCGCCGCTTCGTCGAGGCGGCGAAGGCGCTGGAAAGCTGCCCGCTTTACATCGACGACACGCCCGCCCTGCCGATCAGCCAGCTGGCCGCCCGCGCGCGGCGGCTGAAACGCACGCACGGGCTGGACGTGCTGATCATCGACTATCTTCAGCTGGTCCGTCCGGCCAGCGCCAAGGACAGCCGCGTCAACGAGGTGTCGGAAATCACCCAAGGTTTGAAAGCCATCGCCAAGGAGCTCGACATCCCCGTGATCGCCCTGTCGCAGCTGTCGCGTCAGGTCGAAAACCGCGAGGACAAGCGCCCGCAGCTGTCCGACCTGCGCGAATCCGGCTCGATCGAGCAGGACGCCGATGTCGTGATGTTCGTGTTCCGGGAGGAATACTACAAGGAACGGGAAAAGCCCGGCGATCACGACATGGAAGGCATGGCCCGCTGGCAGGAGGAAATGGAGCGCCTGCACGGCAAGGCCGAGGTGATCATCGGCAAGCAGCGCCACGGCCCCATCGGCACGGTCGAGCTGTCGTTCGAGGGACGGTTCACGCGCTTCGGCAACCTTGTCAAACCCTGGCAGAACGCCGGCGGCAGCGACGGTTTCCAATAGGCGCCGCCGCGGTTCCGGCAAGAAACCACTTACGCCCGGATCGGCCATCGCGGACGCGCAATTTCGCCTTGACGCAACCGGCACGGCTGTCACAACCGGCGCATGAGCACCGGACTTCTGGATATCGACCTCGCCGCGCTGGCCGCCAACTGGCGCGCGCTTGACGCAAAATCCGGCCCCGAGGTGCGCACCGCCGCCGTGGTCAAGGCGGATGGCTACGGGCTGGGCGTCTCGGCCGTGGCGCAGACCCTGGCCAGAGCGGGCGCGCGGCGGTTTTTCGTGGCCGTCGCCGAAGAAGGGGTGACGCTGCGCCGCGTGTTGGGCGAAGGGCCCGAGATCTGCGTTTTTTCCGGCCATATGGCAGGCGACACGACGGCGATCCGCGATCATGACCTGATCCCGATGCTCAACGACACGCTTCAGCTGACCCGCCACGTCGAGGCCCTGCCCGGCCATCCTTTCGGCGTGCAGCTCGACACCGGCATGAACCGTCTCGGGATGGAAGCCGCCGAATGGGTCGAGGTGGTGCCGCTGGTGCTCGAACTGGGCCCCATGCTGCTGATGAGCCATCTCGCCTGCGCGGATGAGCCCGCCCACCCGATGAACGAAACCCAGCTGAGCAATTTCCGCGCGATGACCGACGACACCGGCGTGCCGCGCTCACTGTCGGCAACGGGAGGCATTCTGCTGGGGCGCGACTATCACTTTGACGTGACCAGACCGGGCATCGGTCTTTACGGCGGCCGCCCCTTCGAAGAGGCCAGGCCCGTCGTCCGGCTCAGCCTGCCGGTGATCCAGACCCGCTATCTGGCGCCCGGCGAAACGGTGGGCTACGGCAACACCTGGACCGCGAAACGCCCGACCCGGCTGGCCACCGTCGCCTCTGGATATGCCGACGGAATCAGCCGGCACCTAAGTAACGGGATCAGCCTTTTTCACGGCGAAACCCCTTGCCCGCTTGTCGGTCGCGTGTCGATGGATCTGCTGACGATCGACGTCACCGCGCTGTCCGAAGAGCCCGAGACGCTGGATCTTCTGTGTCCCGCGCAGGGCATCGACGCGATCGCCGATGCCGCGCAAACCATTGGCTATGAGGTACTTACGCAGCTTGGCCGCCGCTATGGCCGCCGCCACCGGCAGCGCGAGACAGCCTAGGCGGAACACCGCGCCGCGCGCTGCGACAGCCGGGCACGGCCTGCAAGAAACTTTTTATCCCCCGGAACTTTTCCGCCTATCTGGGCGTAGGATGTGCAGGAAGTTATTTCGGAGGGAACGGCATGAGCCGCACAGATACCGGGGTCCTGCGACCCGTACAGAACATCATCCAGTCACTCGCCATCACTACCATCGCAACCTTTGCGATCACGGCGGTCGCCCTGTCCGGTCTGGCCGCCGCGGGCATCATCCCGTGGCTCGACCTTTCCATCACCTTCGGCGGCGTCGTCTACGCCCAGGCGGGGATGATCGTCCAGCTGGCTGTCACGCTGCTTTTGGTTTCGCTCTGCTTTTTCATCCCCTCCAGCCTGCGCGTGTTGCAGCTGGAACGCACGCACCGCGACTTCTCGATCACGATGAGCGATGTCGCCGACGCCTATGCCATCAGCCATGCCGCCGATCGCGAAGGCGTGTTCACCATGTCGTCCGAATTCGACAGCGTGAAAGAGCGGATCATGCATCTGCGCAACCACCCCGACCTGCCCAACCTCGAAGGCGAGGTTCTGGAGGCCGCCGCTGAGATGAGCCACACCTCGCGGGAGCTCGCCTCGATCTACTCCCACGAAAAGGTGGAGCGTGCGAAATCCTTCCTCGTTCAGCGCCAGGAGGATATCGCCGAGTTCCAGAACCAGATCGTCCAGGCGAACCACACCTGCCGCGAGTTGAAGCGCTGGCTGGAACAGGTCGAGGTCGACGAGGCCATCGCGGAATCGCAGCTGAGCCAGCTGGAAGAGACGCTGAGCGAAATCCTGCCGCGCCTGGGTCTGGAAACAAAGCGTCGCGGCGGCAATGTCTTCACCCTCGCGGCGGAGTAATCGAGACCGACAAGTTACTGAGACGGCGACGAAACTTCCTGTCGCCTGCCACGATCACCCGGTGCGCGCCCTCCGCGCATCGGGTGATTGCCTTTTGAGGCGGGTCACATCTGGGCGACCGCCCCTTTTGCCCGGTTGACCTTCCATACGACAGCGCACATCCCTATGTCGCAAATGCGCAAACGGTTCGGGCAGGTCATCACTCATGGCGATATTTCCTCAATTGGTGGGTGTTTTTCTGGCCGCGTTGCTGCTGGCCTCGCTCATCTTTTCGGTCGTGCGCATCTTCCTGACCACCGGCCTTCTCGAGGTCGCCCATATCGCCACCGCGCTGCTGATCGTGCTGGGCGCGGTCGCGGTGACCATGACACTGCGCAACCCGGCCGTGTTCATCGGATCGGCGCTGGCCTTTTCGGCAGCCGTCGCGCTGCTGCTGGAAAAGGGCTGGAACAGGGTGCTGCCGCTGATCGCGGTGCTCTTTGCCGCAGCCCTGATGACGGGCTTGCCGTTCACCGGCATCTGACCCAGAACGGTAACATGGCAAAAAACGCATCCTTTTCCTGCACCGCCTGCGGTGCCGCGCATAAGAAATGGGCGGGGCGCTGCGATGCCTGCGGGGCCTGGAATACCATCGTCGAGGAGGCCCCGCTCAGCACCGCGGGTCCGGCCCGGCGCACGCTTGGCGGCACCCGCGGCACCGCGGTTCCGCTGACCGACCTTCGGACCGAAGAAGCGCCGCCGCCGCGCTCCACCTCGGGGATGTCGGAACTCGACCGGGTGCTGGGCGGCGGGCTGGTGCCCGCATCGGCCATCCTGGTGGGCGGCGATCCGGGCATCGGCAAATCGACGCTGCTGTTGCAGGCGGCGGCCAGCTTTGCGCGCACCGGGCTGGGATGCATCTATGTTTCGGGCGAAGAAGCCAGCGCGCAGGTGCGCATGCGCGCGCAGCGGCTGGGGCTCACCGATGCGCCCGTCAAGCTGGCGGCCGAGACCAACCTGCGCGACATTCTGACGACGCTGGACGCCGAACGCCCGGATCTGGCGATCATCGACTCGATCCAGACGATGTGGGCCGACAATGTCGAAAGCGCTCCAGGATCGGTGGCGCAGGTCCGCTCCGCCGCGCATGAGCTGACGAGCTTTGCGAAAAAGCGCGGCACCTCGATCATCCTGGTGGGCCATGTCACCAAGGACGGCCAGATCGCGGGCCCGCGCGTGATCGAACATATGGTCGACACGGTGCTTTATTTCGAAGGCGAGCGCGGCCATCAGTTCCGCATCCTGCGCGCGGTCAAGAACCGCTTTGGCCCGGCCGATGAAATCGGCGTCTTCGAGATGACGGGCGCGGGTCTGGCCGAGGTCGTCAACCCCTCCGCCCTGTTTCTGAGCGAACGCGACACCCCCGCCCCCGGTTCGGTCGTGTTTTCCGGCATCGAGGGCACGCGGCCGGTGCTGGTGGAGTTGCAGGCGCTGGTCGCGCCGTCCTCGCTGTCGCAGCCGCGCCGCACGGTGGTGGGCTGGGACAGCGGGCGGCTGTCGATGATCCTGGCCGTGCTGGAGGCGCGCTGCGGCATTTCCTTCGGCGGTCTCGACGTTTACCTCAACGTGGCGGGGGGGATGCGCGTTTCCGAACCCGCGGCCGATCTGGCCGTCGCGGCGGCGCTGCTTTCCGCGCGCGAGGATATCGCCCTGCCCGCCGATACGGTCGTCTTCGGCGAGCTGAGCCTTTCGGGCGCGCTGCGTCCCGTCGGGCAGACCGAAAACAGGTTGAAAGAAGCCGAGAAACTTGGTTTTACAAACGCCATCGCGCCCACCCGGTCCAAGATCGGCGGTGCTGACGGCCTAAGAGTGCAACAAATGCCCGATCTGACAAGCTTTGTCGGCGACATCTTTGGCGCTGGCTGATTCGGGATCAAGGAGCCACCGAATGGACGGATTCACTATCATCGACGCGGTCGTCATCTTCATCGTGGTGGTTTCCGCGCTGCTGGCCTATTCGCGCGGTTTCGTGCGCGAGGCCATGTCGATTCTGGGCTGGATCGCCGCCGCGATCCTGGCATTCCTGTTCGCCGCACAGGCCGAACCCCTGATACGGGAACTGCCCTATGTCGGCGAGTTCCTGACCGGCAGCTGCGAGCTGTCGATCATTGCGGCCTTCGCGGCCGTCTTCGCGCTGGCGCTGGTGGTGGTTTCGCTATTCACGCCGATGTTCTCGGGCGTGGTGCGCCGATCGGCGCTGGGGGGGCTGGATCAGGGGATCGGCTTCCTGTTCGGCGCGCTGCGCGGCATCATCCTCGTGGCGATCGCATTCATCGTCTATGACCGCGTCGCGGTGGAACAGGCGCTGCCCATGGTCGACCAAAGCCGCTCGGCCAGCATCTTCGCGCAGTCCCAGCAGACGATCGAGGAGCAGATCCCGACCAATGTGCCCGGCTGGATCACGAACCGCTACGAGGAGCTGGTCGGCAACTGCATTCCCGGCACCTCCTCCGACGCGGCCGCCACCGGCGCCGACAACACCTGAGCCGCAGGCGCCGACAATACCCAAGCCACCGACGCCGCGCCTGATACAGGCCTGAGACAAGCTGTCCGCCGCGGCCATGTTACAGGTGGGTGACAGTGGCGCGCGAAGCGCTTATGTGAGAGGCGAAACAGCACTCGATACCGGGAGCGCATGAAAATATGCTGCAAGCTGAACCGGCTTTCCGAAGCCATCCTTTCGACGACGACAAACTGAAGGAAGAATGCGGCGTTTTCGGCGTGATCGGCGTATCCGACGCGGCGAATTTCGTGGCGCTGGGGCTGCATGCGTTACAGCATCGCGGGCAGGAAGCGGGCGGCATCGTCAGCCACGACGCCGAACTCGGATTCAACTCGGCCAGGCGCTTCGGTTATGTGCGCGACAACTTCACCAAGGCGTCGCTGATGGAAACCCTGCCGGGGCCGCTGGCGATCGGGCATGTGCGCTATTCGACCTCCGGGTCGAAGGGGCCGACGCAGCTGCGCGACGTCCAGCCCTTCTTCGGGGAATTCTCGATGGGCGGCGCGGCGATCGCGCATAACGGCAACATCACCAATGCCAATGCCCTGCGCCGCGAGCTGATCGACCGCGGCTCGATCTTCCAAAGCTCCTCCGACAGCGAATGCATCATCCATCTGATGGCCCGCTCGTTGCAACGCAACATCCCCGAGCGGATGAAGGATGCGCCGCGCCGGGTCGAGGGCGCGTTTTCCGTAGTCGCCATGACCCGCACCAAGCTGATCGGGGTACGCGACCCGCTGGGCGTGCGCCCGCTGGTGCTGGGCCAACTGGGCGACGGCTGGGTGCTCAGCTCGGAGACCTGCGCGCTGGACATCATCGGCGCGGAATTCATCCGCGAGATCGAGCCGGGCGAGATGGTCGTGATCAACCGCGACGGCGTCGAAAGCCACAAGCCCTTTGCCGCCGCGCGGTCGCGTTTCTGCATTTTCGAGCATGTCTATTTCTCGCGTCCCGATTCGATCCTGGGGGGGCGGTCGGTCTATGAGACGCGCCGCCAGATCGGGGTGGAACTGGCGCGCGAGGCCCCGGTCGAGGCCGATCTGGTCTGCCCAGTGCCCGACAGCGGCACCCCCGCGGCCATCGGCTTCAGCCAGGAATCGGGCATCCCCTACGCGATGGGGATCATCCGAAACCAGTACATGGGCCGCACCTTCATCGAGTCGACCGAACAGATCCGCAACATGGGCGTCCGGCTGAAGCTCAACGTCAACCGCGCGCTGATCCGCGGCAAGCGGGTGATCCTGGTGGACGACTCGGTCGTGCGCGGCACCACAAGCCGCAAGATCAAGGACATGATCCTGGATGCGGGCGCGGCGGAGGTGCATTTCCGCATCGCCTCCCCCCCCACGGCGTGGCCGTGTTTCTACGGGGTGGACACGCCGGAGCGCGAAAAACTATTGGCTTCTTCCATGAGTACCGATCAAATGTGCGAACATCTGGGCGTCGACAGCCTGAAATTCATCTCCCTCGACGGGCTTTACCGCGCCGTGGGCGAAGCGGCCGGGCGCGACCCGGACGCGCCGCAATATTGCGATGCGTGTTTTTCCGGCGAATACCCGGTAGCCCCCGCCGACATGCTGGCCAACGGCTTTCAACTGAAGGCCGCGGAATGAGCGCGCCGGTCGCACTCGTCACCGGCGCGTCGCGCGGGCTGGGCGCCGCCGTGGCGCTGGCGCTGGCGCCGACGCATCACATCGTCGCCGTCGCCCGCACCACCGGCGCGCTGGAAGAGCTGGACGACCGCATCCGCGCCGCGGGCGGACAGGCCACGCTGGCGCCGATGGACATCACCGTCGATGCCGCGATGCGCCAGCTGTGCCGCTCGATCCACGACCGTTGGGGCGGGCTCGACCTGTTCGTGCATGCCGCCATCCACGCGGCCCCGATGTCGCCCGCCGATCATATCGACATGCGCGATTGGAAGAAATCGCTCGAGATCAATGCCGACGCCACCGCCAACCTGATCCCGCTGGTCGCGCCGCTGTTGCTGGCGCGCGAGGGCAGTGGCGCGCTTTTCTTCGATGATCCGCGCGGCGGGGAAAAATTCTTCGGCGCCTACGGCGCGACCAAGGCCGCGCAGATCGCGCTGGCGAAAAGCTGGCAGGCCGAAGCCGCGCGCATCGGCCCGCGCGTGGTGATCCACGCGCCCGATCCGATGCCCACCGCCACCCGCGCACGGTTCCACCCCGGCGAGGACCGGGGCCTGCTGTCGGACCCCGCCCGCGAAGCCGAAAAGGCGCTGGCCGCCCTCGGCTGAGCCCGCGGCACCGACGCAGGAAACCCACGATGTCACATCGACAGCACTGCGGCCTTTACCGCAGTGCTTTACGGCCCGCGCAGGCTCCACTACACCGTCGAAAGCGGATCGTGGCAAAGCAGGCGAGCGAATGCGGATATTGGTAACCAACGACGACGGGATCAACGCGCCGGGGCTGGCCGTGCTCACCAGCATCGCCGAGGAGATCGCGGGCCCCGACGGCGAGGTCTGGACCGTCGCCCCCGCGTTCGAGCAGTCGGGCGTCGGCCATGCCATCAGCTATACCCACCCGATGATGATCGCCAAGCTGGCGCCGCGCCGCTTTGCCGCCGAGGGCTCTCCGGCCGACTGCGTGCTGGCGGGTATCCACGATGTCATGAGGGACTGCACGCCCGACCTGGTGCTGTCGGGGATCAACCGGGGCAACAACTCGGCCGACAACGTGCTTTATTCCGGCACCATCGGCGGCGCGATGGAAGCCGCGCTGCAAGGCGTGCCCGCGATCGCGCTGTCGCAGTTCTTCGGCCCCGGCAACGCGGACCTTGCCGATCCCTTCGAGGCCGCCGTGCAGCATGGCACCGCCTGCGTCCGGTCGATCCTCGACAAGGGCATCTGGGACCACGGCGAGGATTACCGCCTGTTCTACAACGTCAACTTCCCCCCCGTCGCAGGCGCGCAGGTCAAGGGCCAGCGGGTCGCGCGACAAGGCTATCGCAAGGATTGCTTTTTCGGGGTACAACCGCACATCTCGCCCTCGGGCCGCAAATTCCTGTGGATCACGGGCGGGCCGCAACAGATGCCGACCGCGCCGGGCACGGATGCGGCGGTGAATCTGGACGGCTATATCTCTATCACTCCGATGCGCGCGGATCTGACCGCGCATGACATGATCGACACTTTGGCAGAGCGGCTGGGCTGACCGGCCGCCGGAAGGCGCAGGCGCATGAGCTCTGAGGCAGAGCGCAAGATGCAGTTTCTCTATTCGCTCCGGTCCAAGGGGGTGAATGACAATCGCATTCTGTCCGTCATGGAAAAGATCGACAGAAGCGATTTCGTGCGCGGCATCTTCAGGGACCGCGCCTATGAGGACATGCCGCTGCCCATCGCCTGCGGCCAGACCATCAGCCAGCCCTCCATCGTGGGCATGATGACCCAGGCGCTCGACCTGCACCCCCGCCATACCGTGCTGGAAGTCGGCACCGGGTCGGGGTATCAGGCGGCGGTGCTCAGCCATCTGGCGCGGCGGGTCTGGACCATCGACCGGCACAAGCGGCTGTCGATGGACGCGCGTCGCCTGCTCGAGGGGATGAACCTGACGAATGTGACGGTGATCACCGGCGACGGCTCTTTCGGTTTGCCCGATCAGGCGCCGTTCGACCGTATTCTGGTGACCGCCGCCGCCGAAGACCCGCCGGGCCCCCTCTTGGCGCAATTACGCGAAGGCGGTATCATGGTGGTGCCGGTTGGCCAGTCGGACACGGTGCAAAGCCTGATCAAGGTGACCCGCCTGGCCGAGGGTTTCGATTACGAGCAGCTCAGACCGGTGCGTTTCGTTCCGCTGGTCGAGGGGCTGGCGCAGGATTGACAGGTAGATAGGGGTCGCCAAAGGCCCGTCGCAAAGGCCCGACCAAACAAGGGTCGCACACACGAGGACAGAGCATATGCAACGCAATTCCACCCCGTTCACCGGCCGTCGGCCAGGTTCCGGCAAAGCCGTCACGCTGTCGCTGGGCGCCGCGTTGCTGCTGGGCGCCTGCGCGCCGCAGACCGGCCTCGACGCGGACATGCGCAGTTTCGGCAACGGCTTCGAGACGTCGAGCGCCGCGGCCGAACCCGGCCTGGGCGACCGGCCGCGCAGCGATGCGCGCGGCGTCATCTCCTACCCCTCCTATCAGGTGGCGCTGGCCCGCAGCGGCGACCGCGTGTCCGACGTCGCCAGCCGCGTGGGCGTCGATGCCCGACAGCTGGCGGAATTCAACGGGCTGAACACCGGCACCCGGCTGCGCAGCGGCGAGTTACTGGCCCTGCCCACCCGCGTGGCGGGCGACATCGCGACAACCGCGCCGCAACAATCGGGCGGCTTCGGCAGCGGGGCAGACGGGCAATTCGGCGCCGCGCCCACATCGGGCGGCGCCGGGTCCGAGCGGATCGACATCACCACGCTGGCCTCGAACGCCATCGACCGCTCGCCCACCGACAGCCCCGCGCCGCGCGCCAGCCGGACCGCGCCCGCGGCAGCGACGGCCGCGCCGGAACCGATCCGCCACCAGGTGCAGCGCGGCGAGACCGCCTTCACGATTTCACGCAAATACAACGTCAAGCTCAAGTCGCTGGCGGAGTGGAACGGACTGAATTCGCAGCTGGTCGTGCGCGAAGGGCAATATCTGATCATTCCCACCAGCAGCGCGCCCAATCCCAGGGCCGGGCTTTCGACCACCGTGGCGCCCGGACGCGGATCGCCCACGCCACCACCGCCGAGCGCCTCGAAGCCGTTGCCGCAGGAAAGCCCCGAGGCGCGCACCGCCGCGCTGCCCGCCTCCCCCAACCTTGCCAGCCAACGCACGCCCGCGGCCTCGGGTGGCGGCAAATTCGCCTATCCGGTGTCCGGCAGCATCATCCGCGCCTATTCGAAGGGCAAGAACGACGGCATCGACCTGGCATCGAAGGCCGGCACCCCGGTCAAGGCGGCGGGCGAAGGCGAAGTGGCCGCGATCACCCGCGACACCGATCAGGTGCCGATCCTGGTGCTGCGCCACCCCGACAACCTGCTGACGGTCTATGCCAACATCGGCGACATCGCCGTCAAGAAGGGCGACAAGGTCTCGCGCGGCCAGACCCTGGCCAAGGTGCGCAACACCAGCCCGTCCTTCCTGCACTTCGAAGTGCGCAAGGGGTTCGAGTCGGTCGATCCGGTCCCCTATCTCAAATAGGGACAATCCCCCCGGATTTGTTTGATTGTCACGGAAACGCCATTAACCGCCCATATTGTGAACGCGACCCGGCACTAAAACCTCATGTGTTGGTAACGAGTAACCTGGTGTCGCGTTTTACGAGTTTCCGTGATTATGGGTGCAAATGAGCCTTCCTGCCTGGTGTCCGGCAGGAAGGCTCATCCATTTTCGGGGAATGGCAAGCTTGGCAGCCCGCCGATGACGGCCGAGGGCGTCCTGCGCGACGCGCGACGGCCGCGCGGCACGACACAATGCAGCTCAGAGCGCGATCGCGTGGCGCCCTGCGAGATCGGTGAAAAACTGCCAGGCCACCCGGCCCGAGCGGCTGCCGCGGGTGGCCTGCCATTCGATCGCCTCGGCGCGCAGCTCATCGGGGTCGATATCCAGCCCGTAGGCCGCGCAATAGCCGCGGATCATTTCCAGATATTCATCCTGGGTGCAGGGGTGGAAGCCGAGCCACAGTCCGAACCGGTCCGATAGCGAAACCTTCTCCTCCACCGCCTCGGAGGGGCTGATGGCCGAAGAGCGCTCGTTCTCGATCATGTCGCGCGGCATCAGGTGGCGGCGGTTCGATGTGGCATAGAGCACGACATTCTCGGGCCGCCC
>NZ_JBRBUA010000043.1:0-4282 GCF_052826345.1 Brevirhabdus sp.
AAAACCAACCGAGTGCGCCCTAAACTCACGGCGCGCCCGCCCATCCTTGCCTCCGAAGTTCCCCGGCAACCAACCCCTCAAGGCCCGGTCGCCGCCCCAACCGCGCCTCATCAGCGCCGCCGGTGAAGGGGTATCTACGGAGAGTGACGGGAACCCGCAAGGGCTTTTTTCGCTCAAAAGCGATTTTTCTGAAATTTATTCAAAATCTACGATTTCAGGTGATTTCGGCAATTTTGAGAGCGAAATCCCGCCCGCGGCGCAAGATCGTGACGGCCCCGCTGCATTGCGCGGGCAGGCCTGTCGGCGGCGGACGCCGCAAGCCGCCAAATGGGCGGAATCAGCGGCTGAACCTGGTGGAATCGCGCCGCGACCGGCGCGGAATCAGCGGAAGATGAGAAACACCCCCGCCCGATTCAGGCGGCAGCTCTGGCGGGCGCGGGCTTGCGGCGCCTGGGCAGCAGCCGCAGCGCCAGCAGGGCGGTGATGATCGTCAGGTAGATGATGGGCTCCAGCTGCCAGCCCTTGCGGACCATGACGAAATGCACCCCGCCCGCAAAGACCGCCAGATAGGTCAGCTGATGGATGCGGCCCCAGGACTTCGGCCCGAGCTTGCGGATCGCGCGATTGTTCGAGGTCACCGCCAGCGGGATCATCACCACGAAGGCGAACATGCCGATGGTGATATAGGGCCGTTTGAGAATATCCGCCCAGATCTGGCCCCAGAACAGCTGGATATCCAGAAACAGCCAGGTCAGAAGATGCACGAGGACATAGAAAAAGCAGATCAGCCCCAGCGCCCTGCGGTATCGGATCAGATTGATGTCGGTGAACCGGCGCAGCGGCGTGACAGCCAGCACGGCAATGAACACCTGAAGGCTGAGCTGCCCCAGCTCCCGCTCGATGCTTTTGACCGGATCGACGCCCAGCTGCCCGGTCAGCCCCTGATAATAGAGCCAGACCGGCGGCAGCAGGGCGATCAGGTAAAGCGGCCAGGCGGGAATGCGGCGCAGGCCGCCGTTTATCGATCGGGCAACGGGGTTCATGCGAGACCTCTCCCACTTCGCGGGTTCAGTAAGTCAGGGGCAAAAGCCGGAAACCGTTCCCTGCGCCACAGGGCAGAGGGAACGGGCGCGACCGGCTCAGAAGAACTTCTTGAGGTCCATCCCCTGATACAGCTGCGCAACCTCCTCGCCGTAGCCGTTGAACATCTCGGTCTTCTGGCGCTTGGCGAAGAAACCGCCGCCGATCTTGCGTTCGGTGGCCTGGCTCCATCTGGGATGGCTGACGTTCGGGTTCACGTTGCTGTAAAACCCATATTCGCGCGGGTTCGTCTGATTCCACGTCGCGGGGGGCTCATCCTTGACCAGGCTGATGCGCACGATCGACTTGATCGATTTGAACCCGTATTTCCATGGCACGACCAGACGCATCGGCGCGCCGTTCTGATTGGGCATGGGTTTGCCGTAGATGCCGGTGGCCATCAGCGTCAACGGGTGCATCGCCTCATCCAGGCGCAGCCCCTCGACATAGGGCCAATCCGGCACCGGGAATTTCACGCCGTTCATGACATCGGGCAGAACGGCGGTTTCAAAGGCCACGTATTTCGCGCCCGACTGCACCCCGACCTTGTCGAGGAGCTTGGACAGCTGCACGCCATTCCAGGGAATGACCATCGACCAGGCCTCGACACAGCGGAAACGGTAGATGCGTTCCTCGACATCCAGACCGGCCAGCAGATCGTCCAACGCGTAATCGCCGGGCTTGTCGACCAGCCCGCCGACCTTGACCGTCCATGGCGACACCTTCATCGCGCCCGCGTTCTGCGCGGGATCTTCCTTGCTGGTGCCGAATTCGTAGAAATTGTTATAGGTGGTGATCTCTTCGAAACTATTGGGCTCCGCATCGGTGGAATACTTGTTTCCGCCCGACTGCGCAGCGGCCAGACCGGGCACCCCGCCCGCCAGCAGGGCACCGCCCGCCCCCGCCAGCAGCTGCCGCCGGTTGAAGAAGGCCGCTTCGGGGGTGACGTCTGAATGCCTGAGTTCGGTCTTGAAGCGATATGCCATGTGAATTCTCCTCCGTGCTCTTCAAAACCTAGGTCGCACCGGCCCCGCAACCAAACCAAGGTTTTTCACGTTGCTGTAAGCGAAGTGAAATATTTCCCCCGACTTCGCGCTAGGGTTAAGAGTTCACGCAGATTGATCCAAGACGAGAGGCACATAATGCTCAAATCCATCGCACTATCCATTCCCCTCACGCTCGGCCTGGCCGGGTTCGCCCTCGCGCAGGAGGCCGCCCAGGATATCGTCAGCTTCGACAGTACCGACAGTTTCGACGACGTGATGTTCAATCTGGAAAACGCCGTCATCGAACAGGGCCTCGCGATCGAGACCAAGAACCACATCGGCGACATGCTGGAGCGGACCCGTGCGGACGTCGGTTCCGACGTGGTCATCTACGAACACGCCGAGGTCATCAGCTTCTGCTCCGCCACGCTGTCGCGCATGGCGATGGAGGCCGATCCGATGAACATCGCCTATTGCCCCTACACGATCTTTGCCTATCAGACGAAGGGGTCGGACACGGTCACCGTCGGATACCGCAGCCTGCCCGAGGGCCCGATGCAGGAGGTTCAGGCGCTGCTGAAGACCATCGCGACCGCCGGCGCGGGCCAATAGGCTGCCTTCGCGCGCGACGGTAGCGGCGGGATATGCGCGGCGGCATAGCGGTGACATATTTGTCTCTCCTGCCCGGTCTGCCGCCGACCGGCCGGAACTGAATCCCTCCGGCCGGGTTTGGTCTGCACATTCAGCCCGGTGACCGGGCAAGGAGAGAACACATGCTACGCAGAACCTTTCTGGCCGTGACGGCCACAGTCGCCCTGATGTCGGGGACCGCCCAGGCACAAAGCGATGCGCCCACGATGAACATCTGGGATACGCTTGTCGCCACGGATGGGTTTTCGGATCTGACCTCCGCCATGCAGGAAACCGGCCTGGACCTCGCGCTTCAGGGTCCGGGTCCGTTCACCCTGTTCGCGCCGGATGACGATGCGTTCGGGGCGTTCCAGACCGAAAACGAAGAGAAGGCCGCCATGCTGATGGCGCCCGAGAACATGGAAATGTTCAAGAACGTGCTCAACTACCACGTGGTGCCGGGCAACTATACCGCGCAGGATTTCCAGGGCAAAACCCTGGAGATGGAGACGTTGAACGGCCAGATGATCAAGATCGACGGCCTGGACACGATGCGCATGGGCAACGGCAGCCTTATCCGGACGATCAGCGCGACCAACGGCACGATCTTCGTGATCGACACCGTGCAGATGCCGCCGATGTAACGCGGCACGCATCCGATCAATCAAAAGGCCCCTGCAAGAGCGACTTGCAGGGGCCTTTTTCGTTTTCCCTTTTTCGTTTTCATCGCCGCGGCCGGATCGGACGGATCAGTGCAGCACGGCATCCTGCGGCGGCTGCCGGTTGGTGCTCGCGATGCGGTCACCGACGATCAACCCGTCCTTGCCCGCGCTGACCGAAACGGTCTGCCCGTCGGTGACATCGCCCGCCAGGATCATCTCGGCCAGTTGATCCTGCAACGACCGCTGGATCACCCGCTTCAGGGGCCGCGCGCCAAACACCGGGTCGTAGCCCTCCTCGGCCAGCCATGCCCGCGCGCCCTCGTCCAGATCGAGCGTGATCTTGCGCGCCGCGAGCCTGCGTTGCAGAAGGCCGAGCTGAATATCGACGATCCCGGCCATGTCTTCGCGTGCAAGCCGGTCGAATATGATCGTCTCATCCAGACGGTTCAGGAATTCCGGCCGGAAATGCGCCCGCACGGCATCCATCACGTCGCGCTTGGCCTGCGTGGCATCGCCGCCGTCGGGCAACCGGCTGAGCGCCTGCGCCCCTAGGTTCGAGGTCAGCACGATCAGCGTCTGCTTGAAGCTGACCGTCCGCCCCTGACCATCGGTCAGCATCCCGTCGTCGAGCACCTGCAACAGCACGTTGAAGACATCGGGGTGCGCCTTCTCGACCTCGTCGAACAGCACGACCTGATAGGGCCTGCGCCGCACAGCCTCGGTCAGCACGCCGCCCTCGTCATAGCCGACATACCCCGGAGGCGCCCCGACCAGCCGCGACACCGCGTGCTTTTCCATGAACTCGCTCATGTCGATGCGCACCATCGCCCGGTCGTCATCGAACAGGAATTGCGCGAGCGCCTTGGTCAGCTCGGTCTTGCCGACACCCGTGGGGCCGAGGAACAGGAAACTGCCCAGCGGCCG
>NZ_JBRBUA010000044.1:0-12332 GCF_052826345.1 Brevirhabdus sp.
AAGGTCTGTTCCGTCCAGCTTCCGGATTCGGTGTAATCGTAGAACATGCGCGGAACGCGGCGCTGATAGATGCGGCGCAGGTCTTCGATGTTGGTGATAACGGGCATGGCGGTCCTGCTCGACTGGATGGCAAGGAAGCCTTACCAACAGGGCTTTGGCTGCGCAATCCTGTCCGGCAGCCTTCGGGGTGGTGTGCCCGCCCCTTGAGACGGTCGGCCCCGTGCAGCGCGCGGCCATGCTGCGCGGGCGGGGGCGCCCGCGGCCGCCGCTCAGGCGCGGTGGGCGCCGTCGGTCAGGCTGCGCACGAAGTCCAGGATCTCGCCGACCGGCTTGCCCGCGGCGATCTCGGCCACGATCGCCGATCCCACGACCGCGCCGTCGGCGACGCCCGCGATGGCCTCTGCCGATTCCGGCGTGCGGATGCCGAAGCCCACGATGACCGGCAGATCCGTCTTCGCCTTGATGCGCGCGACCTCGGGGGCCACGTCGGCGGCCTCGGCGGCGGCGGCGCCGGTAATACCGGTGATCGAGACATAATAGACGAAGCCGCTGGTATTCCGCAAAACCATGGGCAGGCGGTCGTCATCGGTCGTGGGCGTGGCCAGCCGGATGAAGTTGAGCCCGGCCGCCTGCGCGGGGACGCACAGCTCGCTGTCTTCTTCGGGCGGCAGATCGACCACGATCAGACCGTCGATACCCGCCTCTTTCGCGTCGCGCAGGAAACGATCCACGCCCCGGCTGTAGATCGGGTTGTAATATCCCATCATCACGATGGGCGTGGTGTCGTCCCCGCGGCGCAGCTCCCGCGCCATCTGCAAGGTCTTCTCCAGCGTCTGCCCGCCCGCCAGTGCGCGCTGACCGGCCAGCTGGATGGTCGGGCCATCGGCCATCGGATCGGTGAAGGGCATTCCCAGTTCGATGATGTCGACACCCGCGCCCGGCAATCCCTTGATCACCTCAAGCGAGGTATCGTAATCGGGATCGCCCGCCATCACATAGGCCACGAAGGCCTTGCGGCCCGCCTGGCGAAGCTCGGCGAATTTGGCGTCGATACGTGTCATGTGGGTTTCCCTCCCCCGGTCTCTGCGGGCGCCACAACAGGGCCCGCCTCGCGGTTTGCGCGATGGGGGCGGGAAAATCAATGGGGCACGGGGCGCGCCGGTCCGTCGGCGCGCGCGGGCGGCGCCGATGCGCGCCTAACGCCGGGGGGGGCGTCCTACGCCGCCGGATTGTCGGCGGAAATCATCCAGCGGGTGCCGAACCGATCCGTCAACGTCCCGAAGGCGGGCGCCCAGAATGTCGGCTCCATCGCCATGCGCACCGTCCCGCCCTCGGCCAGCGCATCGAAGACCGTGCGCGCCTTTTGCGCGGTGGGAAACGACAGATGGATGGAGGCACCCGCCATCGCCTCGCCGTCCCCGCCGACGTTGTCGCTGGCGAAAAGCCAGCCGTCGCCCAGCTTCAGCGCGGCATGCATGACCGCATCCTGCGCGCCCTCCGGCAGGGTGTCGCGCGCCTCCTGCGGCATCTGCGCCGGGGTCATGACCTCAGGTGCGGGGGCGTCGAAGATCTCCGCGTAGCGGCGCATGGCCTCGGCGCAATTGCCGGGAAAGAACAGATAGGGAATCGGCTGCATCGCAATGACCTCCGTGAAAATACGGCGCAAGAATGCCACGTTTCCGGCGTCCGGCAAATGGGCTTGCACCGGAACCCGCCTCTCCTTAGGTAGGCGCGTCATTCCAAGGAGGGCGAAATGGGCTTCAAGACCGGGATCGTGGGCCTGCCGAATGTCGGCAAATCCACGCTGTTCAACGCATTGACCCGCACGGCAGCAGCGCAGGCGGCGAATTTTCCCTTCTGCACGATCGAGCCCAACGTGGGCGAGGTCGCGGTGCCCGATCCGCGGCTGGACACGCTGGCCGGTATCGCCGGGTCAAAGCAGATCATCCCCACCCGGATGACCTTTGTCGACATCGCGGGGCTGGTCAAAGGCGCCAGCAAGGGCGAGGGTCTGGGCAACCAGTTCCTGGCCAACATCCGCGAATGCGATGCCATCGCGCATGTGCTGCGCTGCTTCGAGGACGGCGACGTCACCCATGTCGAGGGCCGCGTGGACCCGGTGGAAGACGCCGAAACCATCGAGACCGAATTGATGCTGGCCGATCTGGAATCGATCGAGCGGCGCTTGCAGAACATCGTCCGCAAGGTGCGCGGCGGCGACAAGGAGGCCGTGCAGCAGGAACGCCTGCTGAAGGCGGCGCAGACCGCCCTGGGTGAAGGCCGCCCCGCGCGCAGCGTCGCCGTCGACGAAGACGACCGGAAGGCATGGAAAGGCCTGCAACTGCTGACCACCAAGCCGATCCTCTACGTCTGCAACGTGTCGGAGGACGACGCGGCCGAAGGCAACGCCCATTCCGCCGCGGTGGAGGAGATGGCCGCCCGCGAAGGTGCGGGGTCGGTCGTGATCAGCGCCAGGATTGAGGAGGAAATCAGCCAGCTCGACCCCGAGGAGGCGGAGATGTTCCTATCGGAAATGGGGCTGGAGGAAGCCGGGCTGACCCGCCTGATCCGCGCGGGCTACGACCTTTTGCACCTGCAGACCTATTTCACCGTCGGCCCGAAGGAAGCCCGCGCCTGGACGATCCGCCACGGCACGCTGGCCCCCCAGGCGGCCGGTGTGATCCACGGCGATTTCGAGCGCGGCTTCATCCGGGCGGAAACCATCGCCTATGAGGATTTCGTGGCCCTGAACGGCGAACAGGGCGCCAAGGACGCGGGCAAGATGCGCAGCGAGGGCAAGACCTATCCGGTCAAGGACGGCGACGTCCTCCATTTCCTGTTCAACACCTGATCGCGACGGGCGACGGACGCCCCCCCTCAGAGGCCGCGGATGGGCCGCAGCTGAGACCGTTCAGCGCCAGCCCGCGAACCGGCGCGGGTTGGGGTTGCCGTCCAGCGCGAACCGCCCCCCGCCATGCGACGATATCAGCGCCAGCATGACGATCAGCGCGATCAGCACGAAAGCCGAGGCGTCTTCCATCATTCCGCTGCAATTCCACATCACCCCTCCGATCAGCACGATGCCGACAATCGCGGACAAGCGGCTGGCAAACCCCAGCAGCAGCGTTGCAGTGACAATGGCCATGGCAATATGGCTCAGCGTCAGCTGGATGCCGCGATCATCACAGATGTAGAAGACATTCTGCTGATTGAGCACCGCGGGCGAAAGCAGCCCGAAGGTCGCCTTCAGTGCCAGCCCGCCGGCCGCCACGATCCGCACGGCATAGAGCACGTAGGACATCACGACCGCCCCTGGCCCCTCTTGTTCGAACTCTCCGAAACGCTCCATGCGATCCCTCCTGGCAGTACATGCGAAAGCGTAGAAATCGCGCGCCCGCAGAGCAACCTCCGATTGCAGAGGGTCCTAAATAATTAAAATTAGATACGTAACTTGTTGCCGTTTTGCATCAGATTCCCTCTTGCCCGCAGCCGCACGCTCCCTCCGGTGCGCGCGGGCGCCGTCGGCCCCTGCCGCGGCGCTTCCCACGCGGCATGGCTCGGAGGGCGCAGGCGGCGCCGCGGCGATGCGCGCGGCAGAGAACCCGTCGAATTCAGGATGTTCCGAACCGCCGCCTGCCCGACACACCGCTCGGCGGCCTGCCGTATACGGCGTCAAGAATCAAAGGCGAGGCTGCCGCAGGGGTCAAATAAAAGGCGCCGCAACGTCATCCCAAGAGAGAAATTGTTGGGAAAACCGCGTTTTTTATGGATAAAAGCTGCAAAATCGGGTTATTCTGCCCAACGGTTGCGACGAGGCCCTCCGTTTATTTCAACATCGAGGGTGGAAATTTTTTGTTTATGGTTATGGAGCGTTCTTTATGAAAGACGACATTGCACAGTCCGACTTTCCCCTCGAAGCGAGCCTTGGGTACCAGATCCGCGCTGCTCACCGAAACTATCAGACCTATCTGATGTCCAAGATCGAACCGCATGGCGTCACGATGGGCATGTGGTATTTCCTCCGCGTGCTCTGGCAGAAGGACGGCCTGACCCAGAGAGAGCTGTCGCGCCGCGTCGGAACGATGGAACCGACCACCCTCGCGGCACTGAAGTCGATGGAGAAAATCGGCTTCGTGCAGCGCGCCCGCGACCCCAAGGATCAGCGCAAGATGATCGTCTGCCTCACCCCCAAGGGGCACGGCCTGCGCGACAAGCTGTCCCGCTACGACCGGCCGGGCGACGAGGACGCCGCGATGGGGCTCTCGGGCGAGGAGCATGAGGTTCTGCGCAACCTGTTGGTGCGCGTGCGCCAAAGCATGGACAGGCAGCGCCAGGGCAGCGGCTCCGCGCTGGTTTCCGCAGCGAACTGACCCCGCCCCCAGCCCCGCCCGGCGGTGCAGGCCCGCGCCGGTCCTCCGCCGCGGGCGCTATCACGCTCCAGACGTTTGCTTTTTCCGGCGAGTCGGCTATTATGTTACCATAATACAACGTCTGACAGGTCGTGACGAGCAGCCATGAACGAATTGAGAACTGCCCAGGCGCCCCTGCGCATGGGCAATGCCAGCAAAAACGACGCGCGATCGCAATTCGCGGCGCTGTGCTACCGCATCCGACAGGAGCGTCCCGAAATCCTGCTGATCACCAGCCGGGGCACCGGGCGCTGGATCATGCCGCGCGGTTGGCCGATGGATGGCAAGACCCCCGCCGAAGCCGCCGCGCAAGAGGCCTGGGAAGAGGCCGGCGTGCGCGGCAAGGTCAAAAGCCTTTGCATCGGGCTCTACGCCTTCAACAAGGAACTGGACACCGGAGAGCGGATGCCCTGCATCGTCGCGGTGTTCCCGCTGAAGGTGAAGACGCTGGCGGATGAGTACCCGGAAGCAGGCCAGCGCCGCCGCCGGTGGTTCCGCCCCAAGGACGCGGCCGCACGCGTGAACGAGCCGGAGCTGAAACAGCTGCTGCGCCACTTCGATCCCGCCGTGCAGGGCTAGCGCGGCCAGCCGCGGCTGACCTCTTTGCCCTTGAACCCGGCAGCATCGCGCCCCCATCTCTGCCACCCGATGACACGGAATCCGGTCCCATGATTCGCTACAGTCTGAAATGCAACGATGGCCACAGCTTCGACAGCTGGTTCAATTCGGCGCAGGCCTTCGACCGGCTGCAGGGCGGCGGGCTGCTCACTTGCGCAGTCTGCGGCTCCGCGGATGTGCGCAAGGCGATCATGGCACCGCGCATCGCGGCAGGCGAGGCGTCGCGCCGCGATGCACCCCCGGCCGCGCCTCAAGGCTCCGGCCCCCGGAATTCCCCGCAGCAAACCCCCGCGCCCCACCCTGCCGCGGTCGCCACGTCTGCATCGCCCGACCGCGCGCGCCTGCGGGCAGATGCCGCCGCGACCCCGATGGAAAAAGCCGTGGCCGAGCTGCGCCGCACGCTTGAGAAACATTCCCAGGACGTCGGGCGCGATTTCCCGCGCGAAGCCCGCCGCATCCACGAGGGCGAGGCCCCCGCGCGCATGATCCACGGCGAGGCCCGGATCGAAGACGCCCGCAGCCTGATCGAAGATGGCATAGAGATCGCCCCCCTGCCCTTCGTGCCCCGGCGCAAGCTCAGCTAAGGCGCGGCCGCCTGCTTCCGCGCGGCACCATTCATTGTCGTGGAAATATCCCCGCCGGAGGCATCGCCCCGCGACAGCGCGGGGCCGACAATCAACCTTGCCCTTCCGCGCGCGCCATCCTATGACACCGGCGGTCAGGAAAGAGAGCTAGATGCCACGTCTGGTGATGAAATTCGGCGGCACATCCGTCGCCACGCTGGATCGCATCCGCCGCGCCGCCAAGCGCGTCGGCGTCGAGGTCGCGAAAGGCTATGAGGTCATCGTCATCGTCTCGGCCATGTCGGGCAAGACGAACGAACTGGTCGGATGGGTCCGCGAAACCTCGCCGCTTTTCGACGCGCGCGAATATGATGCGGTCGTCTCGTCGGGCGAGAATGTCACCGCGGGGCTGATGGCGCTGACCTTGCAGGAAATGGATATCCCCGCGCGCAGCTGGCAGGGCTGGCAGGTGCCGGTGAAAACCACCTCCGCCCATTCCAGCGCCCGGATCGAGGCGATCCCGAGCGACAACCTCGACGCGAAATTTGCCGAGGGCATGAAAGTCGCCGTCGTGGCCGGATTTCAGGGCATCAGCCCCGAGGGGCGCATCACCACGCTGGGGCGCGGCGGCTCGGACACCACCGCGGTCGCCTTCGCCGCCGCTTTCGAGGCCGAGCGTTGCGACATCTACACCGATGTCGATGGCGTCTATACCACCGACCCGCGCATCAGTTCCAAGGCGCGCAAGCTCGACCGGATCGCCTTCGAGGAGATGCTCGAACTGGCCTCGCTCGGCGCCAAGGTGCTTCAGACCCGTTCGGTCGAACTGGCGATGCGCTACCGGGTCCGCCTCCGGGTGCTGTCCAGTTTCGGGGAAATGTCCGATGAGGCGGGAACGCTCGTCTGTGATGAGGAGGATATCGTGGAATCCAACGTAATTTCCGGCGTCGCCTATTCGCGCGACGAGGCGAAGATGACGCTGACTGCGGTGGCCGACCAGCCCGGCATCGCCGCGGCGATCTTCGGGCCGCTCGCGGATGCGGGCGTCAACGTGGACATGATCGTGCAGAACATCTCCGAGGAGGGGCGCACCGACATGACCTTTTCATGCCCCGTCGATCAGGTGCTGCGCGCGGAAAAGGCGATGAACGCCGCCAAGGACCGCGGAGAGCTCGATTTCCATGAGCTGATCGCCGATGAGAACACCTGCAAGGTGTCGGTCGTGGGCATCGGGATGCGCAGCCACGCCGGTGTCGCCAGCCAGATGTTCAAGGCGCTTTCCGACGAGGGCATCAACATCAAGGTCATTACAACCTCCGAGATCAAGATTTCGGTGTTGATCGACCGGAAATACATGGAACTCGCCGTTCAGGCGCTGCATGATGTCTTCGGATTGGAAAAAGCAGCCTGAGGGCCATGTCCCAACAGACCGAGAGCGAATCCCGAAAACTGCTGGGGCGTCTGCGCGATGCCTTGGCCGATCACGGCGAAGGTCAGGAAAGGCTGGATCGGATCACGGCGCTGATCGCCGGGTCGATGGATACCCATGTCTGTTCGATCTACCTGTTCCGCGATGCCGACACGCTGGAACTTTGCGCCACCGAAGGGCTGAACCCCGCCGCCGTGCACCAGACGCGGATGCGTCTGGGCGAGGGGCTGGTCGGGCGCGTGGCCAAGACCGGCCAGCTGGTCAATTCCGCCAACGCCCCGCAGGAACGCGGCTTCCGCTTCATGCCCGAAACCGGCGAGGAAATCTTTACCTCTTTCCTCGGAGTGCCGATCCAGCGGCTGGGCGAGACGCTGGGCGTGCTGGTGGTGCAATCCAAGAACGCGCGCGAATTCTCCGACGATGAGATCTACGCCCTCGAAGTCGTGGCGATGGTGCTGGCCGAAATGACCGAGCTTGGCGCCTTCATGGGCGTGGGCGAAGGAATGACCGCGCGCCACACCCATCAGGTGCTGATCCGCGGCGTCACCGGCCAGGAAGGCGCGGCCGAGGGCCAAGTTTATCTGCATGAGCCGCGCGTCGTGGTCACCAATCCGATCGCAGACGACCCGCACGCGGAACTGGGGCGGCTGCATATCGCGCTCGACAAGTTGCGCCTGTCGGTCGACGACATGATGACGCGGGTGAGCGCGGGCGAAAAGGAACAGATGGAGGTTCTGGAAGCCTACCGCATGTTCGCGAATTCGCGCGGCTGGATGCGCCGCATGGAGGAAGACATCGCCCGCGGCCTGAGCGCCGAGGCGGCGGTGGAAAAGGAACAATCCGCCGCCCGCGCGCGCATGGGAAAGGTGCCCGATCCCTACCTGCGCGAACGGCTGCACGATCTGGACGACCTGTCGAACCGGCTGCTGCGCATCCTGACCGGCCAGGGCCGCGAAACCGGCGCCGAGATGCCCGAAAACCCGATCCTCGTCGCGCGCAACATCGGCCCGGCCGAACTGCTGGATTATGGCCGCAGCCTGAAGGGCGTGGTGCTGGAGGAAGGCTCCGTCGGGTCGCACGCCGCGGTCGTGGCCCGCGCGCTGGCGATCCCGCTGGTGATCAACGCCAAGCGCGTCACCACAGAGGCACTGAACGGCGACGCGATCCTCGTGGACGGCGATCAGGGCCTTGTGCACCTGCGCCCCGAAGACGCCGTCGCCAATGCCTTCCGCGACAAGATCGCGATGCAGGCGCAGGCGCTGCAACGCTACGCCTCGATCCGCGACAAGCCCGCGCGGACGCTCTGCGGCACGGAGATCTCGCTTTACATGAACGCGGGCCTGATGGCCGATCTGCCCTCGCTGGAAGGATCCGGCGCGCTTGGGGTGGGGCTGTTTCGCACCGAACTTCAGTTTCTGGTGCGCAACAAGATGCCCCGCCGCGCCGAGCTGGCGTCGATCTATGCCGGGGTGCTGGATGCGGCCAAGGGCAAGCGCGTGACCTTCCGCACGCTCGACATCGGGTCGGACAAGGTGCTGCCCTACATGAAGCCCACCGAAGAGCCGAACCCCGCGCTGGGCTGGCGCGCGATCCGAGTGGGGCTGCACAAGCCCGGCGTGATGCGGATGCAGTTGCAGGCGCTCATCCGGGCAGCGAACGGGCGCCCGCTGACGGTGATGTTTCCCTTCATCGCACAGCAAGAGGAATTCGTGACCGCGCGCGATCACCTGCTACGCGAGCTGGAGCGGGAACGGAGCCTGGATCACGTCATGCCCAGCTCGGTCGAGATCGGCGCGATGCTGGAGACGCCCTCGCTCGCCTTCGCGCCGCGCAGCTTTTTCGAGATGACGGATTTCCTGTCGATCGGCGGCAACGACCTGAAACAGTTCTTCTTCGCGGCGGATCGCGAGAACGAGCGGGTGCGCCGCCGCTATGACACGCTCAACGTCAGCTTCATGGGCATGATCGAGCACGTCGTGGCGCGATGCGCGGAAACCGGCACCGATCTGTCCTTTTGCGGAGAGGACGCCGGCCGCCCGGTCGAGGCGATCTGCTTGGCCGCGATGGGCCTGCGGTCGCTGTCGATGCGTCCGGCTTCGGTCGGGCCGGTCAAGCATCTGCTGCGGCAGGTCGATCTGGGTCACCTGAAAACGGTGATCGACAGCGCGCGCCAGCAAGGGGCGCAGACCGTGCGCCCGGCGGTGCTTGCCTATCTGGCCAAGACGATCTGAGCTTTCATGAAAGCCACGGCTGGCGTCCGGCGCGTCGGTGGGGCTGAGGGAGGGTCCGGGATGAGGGCCCCCGCCAACGGCGGGTGGCCCTGTGAGACGGCTGTTGATGCGTCGCGGTCCCCGTGACCGGGCCGCGTCGCGCCGTCCGTGTGATCCCGCCCCGATCAAGGAGTACCATCGGGGCGCGCGGGCGTCAGTTGACGGCCGACAGGATCGCGCGGCGCGTGTCGCTGGCGGAATCGTTGCTGGTCAATGCGAATTGCAGCTGCGTCACCTCGGCGGTGGTCAGGCTCGCGGCGTCGACGTTGACCCCGTAGAGCGAAGCTTCCTGAGCGAGGCTTGTCGCCAGCGATCCGGGGACGGCAGCGGCGGCCGCGCCGGCGGTGGCGGCGACGATGGCGAGAGATGCGATGATACGGTTCATGTTGGTCTTCCTTTCAGGGCTGCGTCACCTACGACGCAAACGTCATACGGGGAGTATGGGAATTTCCGTCGGCGTTATTGCTGGACGGATTTGATCGCGTTGGACGCGACCAACGCGCTGTCGGCGCTGTTCAGCGTCAGATAGAGGAACGCCAGATCGTTGCGGTTGAGCTTGGAGGTGTCGACCGAGTAGCCGTAGTTGGCGGCCAGGGTCTGCACGTTCTGCGCAAAGGGGGCCGGCGTGGCGGCTGCGGCGGCACCGACAGCGGCGCCCGAAGCGGCGGCGGCAATGGCGACGGATGCGATAATGCGTTTCATTTCAAAAGATCCTTCTGTCTTCCTACGCACCGGGGTTGGCGCGTCTCTTTTTCTGCGGCTCGTCGGCCGGTGAATGACAGTTAGGCGTGCGAAGTGAGGAATGGAACGCCCTGATTTCTCGACAAAAATTTATAGACGGGGGGACTTGAATTTACCGCGGGCGTCTTTACACGAAACCCACACGCGCAGCACAAGAAACCGAAGCCGCTGTTTTCCCCCGCAAATTTGAACGATGCCTAACAGCCCGCCCTGCCGCGCTGCGGTGGCGACAGATCACCAAAAAAGGCGCGATCACGCGTTCGTTAGTGAATATAGGAACCCACAGGGGCTCGCACAGGGAAGCGTGCAATTATGCACAGTTTGTATTATGTATCCTCTTTCGCGAAAATGCCGACAAGCGCGGCATCCGAGCGGGGATTTCACCCCGGCGCGCGCGCTTTCTCGACCGGCCCGGCGACGCCGTCCCAGGCGCCTTCGTCCAGGGCCAGCGTCAGTATGCGGTCGGGATTGGTGGGGGGCGGAAACCCGACCGCGCCGTTGCGCGCGAAGCCGAAGCGCCCGTAATAGGGCGCGTCACCGATCAGCAGCACCCGCGACCAGCCCCGGGCCCGCGCCCGTGCCAGGCTGTCGGCGATCAGCAGGCCGCCCAGCCCCTCGCCCTGATGGGTCGGGTGCACGGCGACCGGCCCCAGCAGCAGCACGTCACGCCCGCCGATGACCACCGGCCAATACCGGATCGCCCCGCCGAGCGTGCCATCGCCGTCGCGTGCCACCAGGCACAGCGGCGCGACGGGGGGCACGCCATCGCGCAGACGGTAGGAGGAAAGCGCCTCGCGGCCGGGGGCGAAACACAGATCGAACAGCGCCTCCACGTCCCACCAATCCTGTTTGTTCTCTTCGGTCAGCTGGAACACCGGCGACTTTCCCACATTTCGCGCTGGAAACGCTGCTAGCACGACGTTACCCCTTGGGCAAACAAGGAGACCTGCATGTTCTATCGCCCCAAGGACGGCCACGGCCTGCCGCACAACCCGTTCAATGCCATCGTGACGCCGCGCCCCATCGGCTGGATCTCCACGCGCTCGCCCGAGGGTCAGGACAACCTGGCGCCCTATTCCTTCTTCAACGGCATCGCCTACACGCCGCCGCAGGTGATGTTCGCCTCGACCTCGGCCAAGGCGGACCGGCAGCTGGGCAAGGACAGCCTCGACAACATTCGCCAGACCGGCGAATTCTGCGTCAACATCGTGGCCTACGAGCAGCGCGACGCGATGAACGCGACCTCGGGGCTTTACGAACGTGAGGTGGACGAATTCGAACTGGCCGGGATCGAAAGGGCGCCGTGCACCGATATCGCCTGCGCCCGCGTCGCGGCCTCGCCCGCCGCACTGGAATGCCGTCTGGTGCAGATCGTCGATCTGCTGGGCGAGGCCAACCACATGGTCATAGGCGAGGTCGTGGCCGTGCACATCGACGACACGGTAATGAGCGACGGCCTGTTCGACGTGCTGAAATACCAGCCGCTGACCCGCCTGGGATACCGCGATTATTCGCGCGTGACCGAAGTGTTCAGCCTGAAGCGCCCGGGCGAGTGAGGAGAGCGACATGAGCGAGACGATGATCGGCGTGATCGGCGGGTCCGGGCTGTACCAGATCGACGGGCTGGAAGACGCGGAATGGGTGACGGTGGACAGCCCCTGGGGCGCGCCGTCGGATGCGGTGCTGACCGGCACGCTGGGCGGCGTGCGCATGGCCTTCCTGCCGCGCCACGGCCGCGGCCATGTGCATTCGCCAGGCTCCGTGCCCTACCGCGCCAATATCGACGCGTTGAAGCGGCTGGGCGTCACGGATGTCATCAGCATCTCGGCTTGCGGCTCGTTCCGCGAGGAGATGGCGCCGGGTCATTTCGTGATCGTCGATCAGTTCATCGACCGCACCGTCGCGCGGGAAAAATCGTTCTTCGGCGCGGGCTGCGTGGCGCATGTATCGGTGGCGCATCCGACCTGTCCGCGCCTGGGCGACGCCTGCGAACGCGCCGCGCGCGACGCGGGCGTGACGGTGCACCGCGGCGGCACCTATCTGGCGATGGAGGGGCCGCAGTTCTCCTCGCTGGCGGAATCGCGCATGTATCGCGAGGTCTGGGGCTGCGACGTGATCGGCATGACCAACATGCCCGAGGCCAAGCTCGCCCGCGAGGCGGAGCTTTGCTATGCCTCGGTCGCGATGATCACCGATTACGACAGCTGGCATCCCGAGCACGGCGAGGTCGACGTGACCGACATCATCCGCACGCTGACCGGCACGCTGGGCGGCGTGCGCATGGCCTTCCTGCCGCGCCACG